>CAXSIG010000063.1:0-7551 GCA_964237255.1 uncultured Bryobacteraceae bacterium | reverse complement strand
TTGATTTTATTTAAGAAGTAGAAGATGGCCAGACAACCCAGCAGGATCACCATCGTCGGGGTGACCCAGAAGAACGAGCTGGGGTCGGCCAGGTAGATCTTGTCTCCGAACTCTTTCTTGTAAATGTCGATAATCTGCTGGTCGGACATACCGGCCTTCTGCATCTTGTAGATCCGTGCTTTAGCGGGAATACAGAAGTGACAACCCCGCTTCGACATAGGGCAGATTACACTCTCTTTACAGCCGCCACACTGGCAGGCAATATGCGCGCCGACGCGTTCGACGTCCGCGCTTTCAATCTGCGGAGTTTGTGAGATGGCTGCAACTGCCAGAAGCAACAGTAGGACGCTACTTCTGTACCGCAACGGGAGTCTCCACCATTCCGACGACTTGAGTACGAGCGTATTGACGCGAACTCTTGCTAGGGACAAGCGCGATGAGCGTGCCGGCAATCAGGACCAGCGTTCCAATCCAGATCCAGCTCACAAGAGGGAAGATATACGCCTGAAGTGTAATCAGGTTCGTCTTGTCGTCAAGCTGCGCGAAGTTGATATAGAGGTCCTCATCGAGCCGGTTACGGAGAGCGACGTGACCGAGGGCCTGCTGCGCAGCGACGTAGTAGCGACGTTCCGGTTCGAGTTGGCCGATGTCGCTGCCGGACTTTGCGACGTTAAGGAGCGCGGAATCCCACTTGTAATTCGGATTGTCGCCTTGGTTGATTTTGACGACCGTCATCTTGTAATGCCCGAGTTCGAAACTTCCACCAACCGGAATTTCGGCTGTGTAGTTCTTGTTGAAGGCACTTCCAGTCCAGCCGATAAACATGAGGACGATGCCCATGTGAACCAGATATCCACCATATCGGCGCGTGTTGCGATGGGTCAGTTCCACAACCGCATGCGCGAAATTCAGTTGATTCTTTTGAGAGATTGCGCGAGCGCCCTTAAAGAACTCGGAGGTGATGGTCACTCCCACGAACATGCAAAATCCGAAAGAGACTAGCGCCCAGTAGTTGTGAATGCCGGATGCGAAGAGAATGACTGCCAAGACAATTCCAGAGAGACCGGGAACCAGAAAATTCTTCCACGCAAACAGCGGACCGACACCGGTGAGGAACAATAGGCCGAGGCCAATGGGGATCATCAGACGGTTGAACCAAGGCGGATCGAGAGAAATCTTTTCGTTCGTGACTGCTTCCGAGATGACGGGGAAGAGCGTGCCCCACAAAACGGCGAAGCAACTGGCGAGAAGGAGGAGATTGTTAAATAGGAAGCTGGATTCGCGGGAAACGACGCTCTCTAATTCGGACTCGCTCTTCAGATATTCGAGGCGATCCAGGATCAGGTAGACGATGCCTGCGATAGAGAGAGCGAGAAAGCCGATGAAGTACTTGCCGATTGGGGATTCGGCGAACGCATGGACAGAGCTCACGACTCCGGAGCGTGTGAGAAACGTGCCGAACATGGAAAGGAAAAACGAACCGGAAACCAGGACGATGTTCCAGACCTTCATCATGCCGCGTTTTTCCTGCATCATGACCGAGTGCAGGAACGCTGTCATGGCGAGCCATGGGAGAAGGGAGCAATTTTCAACCGGGTCCCACATCCAATAACCTCCCCAACCGAGGGCGTCGAAGGCCCAAGCGGACCCGAGCATGATGCCGCAGCCTTGGAAGAGCCAGGCCACGATGGACCAGCGGCGCGTGGTGTGGATCCAGGTATCGCCGGGTTGGCGCGTGATGAGCGATGCGATGGCGAAGGCGAACGGGACCGAGAAGCCGATGAACCCGAGATACAGCATCGGGGGGTGGATGGCCATCGCGTAGTACTGGAGCTGCGGGTTGAGACCGAGTCCATCCGCGACGGAGGTGACGACCTTATCGACCGCGAGCATCTGAAAAGGGCTGGCGATAAAGTTATTCAGCAACAGGAAGAAAGCCTGGATGGTGGACATTACGGCCACTACATACGGCATCATTTCCCGAAGCTTGTTGCGGTTCGTGAAAACCACAATGGCGCTGTAGGTGGCGAGGATCCAGCTCCAAAACAGCAGCGATCCTTCCTGTCCGCCCCACCATGCGGTGAATTTGTAGATGGAGGGCATGTCGCGATTGGAGTGCCCGGCGACATAGGCAAAGCGGAAGTCGCTCACCAGCAGGGCGTAGATCAGGATGCCGGATGCGGCAGTGATGAGGAACCAGACGGCATAGACGGCCCGACCGCCGCTCAGGACTAAATATGGACGCGATTTCAGTTTGCCAATGACGCTGGCCGCAACCGCATAAATCGCGATGCAGAACGCCAGCAGTACTGCGAGGGCGGCTAGATTTTCCATTCTTTTAGTGTTTTTGGTGCTACTTTCAAGCCTCCAGGTGCTTCACCTGGTTTAACGGCGTACTTCGACGAACATTTCGCCTGAACCTTATTCGCTTGAAAGACTCCGTCAGAACCCATGCGACCGTCGGCAAGGGCCTGCGCACCGTCTTTAAACGTATCGGGAAGCGGGTCACGGCCGGTATAGGATACGCGCAGATGAAGATTATCCTGGGCGAGCGTAAATTCCACAACATCGGCATGGCGGGCGATAGTCCCCTTTTCGACGTCGCCGCCCACGCGCAAGCGTTTTTCCTTTTGCTGCTTGGGCATTTGGTTCAGCTCGGAAATGGTCTTGTAGTAGGTTTGAGATTCGGAGACGTTCGCTGTGCCGAGCCAAACCAGCACACCGATAATGATCACCATGAGGGCCGCAAACTTGACGTACTTATTCATGAGGGGCTTCCGAGTTCATTATATGACGCATGAAAGTGTCACTTTATAGGTGTTCGCAGCCCGCGAAACGTTTCACCTGCGTTGCACAATAGGCTACTCCGCTTATAGCATCGTAGTTTGGCTTCTCACGCGACCGAATTGCGAGAGCTTCCGTCCGTTCACGCGTTGTTAGAGCGTCTGAGCCCCGCCGCACAACGATTTCCGAACGCGCTCAAGGTGCGGGAGATCCGAAAAATCATTTTGGCCGCACGTGAACGAACGCTTGAAGGAACCATCGCGAGTGCCGCTGAAGCCGCGATCTTGCGTTGGGCGGAACCTTCGTTAGTTGGAGTGATTAATGCGACGGGCGTTGTGCTGCACACCAACTTGGGGCGTGCGCCGCTTGGTGACGCGCAGGTCATCGGCGGATACAGCAACTTGGAGTACGATCTCGTTTCAGGTAAGCGTGGCAAACGGGATTCGCATCTTTCGGAACTGTTGAACCAGTTGCTTGGTGTGCCAGGAATTGCCGTGAACAACGGAGCGGCGGCGCTGTACCTGGTACTGCATGAGTTGGCGGAAGGCGGCGAGGTGATCGTGTCGCGCGGGGAGTTGATCGAGATCGGCGACGGGTTTCGGATTCCGAACATCATGCGTCGTTCCGGCGCGATTCTGCGCGAGGTAGGGACGACCAATAAGACGCGCATCGCGGATTACCGGGAGGCGATTACGGATCGGACGCGATTGATCTTGCGGGTGCATCCGAGCAATTTCCATATGACCGGGTTTGTCGGGCGTCCTAGTCGTGAGGAGTTGGTCGCGTTGTCTCGCGAGACAGGGATTCCGGTGCATGAGGATTTGGGGAGCGGGTGCATCGTGGATCTGGCACCGTTCGGGATTCGCGAGCCTACGGTGCAGGAGAGTTTGCGGGCCGGGGTGAATCTGGTTTCTTTCAGCGGCGATAAGCTGCTGGGTGGACCTCAAGCTGGGTTGATCGCCGGGGATGAGGCACTGCTTGGGCGCGTGCGGCGGAACCCGATGTTTCGGGCTTTGCGGATCGATAAGATCATCACCCAGATTCTTGAGCGGACCCTGCGCGCCCTGTTGTTAGAGGAATGGGATTCGATTCCTACGCTTCGGATGCTGCGGCTTTCAGCGGATGAGATACGGGTCCGTGCGGAAGCGATGGCGGCTCAGATTCCGTGGGCTACGGTACGTCCTGGGGAGAGTGTTACCGGGGGCGGCGCTACGCCGGATCAGACGCTGCCTACTTATTTGATCGCTTTGGACGAGAAACTCGAGCCTGCGCTTCGTAAGGGCAAACCGCCAGTGATTGCTCGGATTGCGGAAGGGCGTTTGTTAATCGATTTACGGACTGTTTCGCCGGCTGAGGAAGAAGTGTTGACTACCATTCTGCATCACGTGACTTAGGTGCCAAACTGATGACCTGAAGAGTTCGTACCGAATGTCTTTCTGCCCAACTTGCTAAGCGACTGTCGTCGGTAACAATCGTCGCTTTCAGATTCTCGGCCGTATGCATTACTCCGGCGTCAGCCGGACCAAGTTCTCGGAGAATCTTCCGGTAGTCCCGATCGCCTTCAAGTTTTTCCAGGCTGCACGAACGCTCTTCGATTCCCGGCAATCTAAAAAGCGAAAGAGCAGTTTCCAATACACTGGCTTTGCGACGTCTAAAATAGTCAAGCCTTCCGGCCAAACCGTACGCTTCCGCAATGACATGGTGCGTTACGACACGACGTCTTGCGGTATGGAACAGATTCCATAAGCTTTTGAAGCACTCAGCGGAGATGAATCTGTCTCGCCCGTGCACAACCCGTAGGAGTTCTACTCGCTGAAGGTTGGACAAGTTCTCCGAAAGAGCGAAATTATAGGCGACGATTAGCAATAGAGGGCTCATGTCGATAACCAAGTCGTCTACAACCGAACTTGCAAGAATGGTTTTAGGACGCGTGCGCGAGTTCCGTTACATAAGGCACGTCAAATTCCAGCGATAAATCGGAGCGGGTGCTCTTCAGCATTGATTTTAATGTTTCTACGGACTCGATAAGACGTCGCCCGGCCTCATGGGTTACATCATGAAGAAGAACAATCTCCGGGTTGGATTCGACAGGTTCAAATTCGGAGCCGTAGGTGTTCCACAACTCTGCTGTTATGTAATGATCCGGCAAATAATCAATGTTGTTCACAATGTATTCGGCAAGTAGTCCCATCCGATTCTCTTCCGATGAATGGCCGCCGAAGTAGTCTTCGAAGTTCCGAAAACCAGGCGGAGAGACGACCGAAGCTATCTTATGAAAAGTCTTTCTGAAAGCCTCATCCCGGATTAAAGCTTTGCAATAGCGTTGGCAACTCGCTTCTAATTGCTTTGCTGCAGAATCATGCTGCCGGATTGCATCTTCAATGTTCGGGTAGAACGAGACAAACTGCTCTAAATTTTCTCTCGCTCCAGCCGATAGATGATCATCTATCGAGCCGATATATTCCAGCGAATTAGTACGAGAGCGAAACGTCCAATTGCGCCTCTGGAGAAAACCACGTTCGTCTTCAAGAGATTGAAAAACAGCCCGGAAAACAGTGTCGAACCACGCTCTAACAATCCTGGGACCGAATGGTTTCTTGAGCGGTTGATCCATGATGTCTCTTCAGGCCCGCTCTTGGTAAGTGCCTTCGGCGGTGTTGACGCGGATGCGTTCGCCTTCCGTGATGAAAGGGGGGACTTGGACTACTAGGCCGGTTTCCATCTTGGCGGGCTTGGTTACGTTCGAAACTGTCGCGCCTTTCAGGCCTGGCTCGGTTTCGATTACTGTCATTTCAACAGTGGCGGGGAGTTCGACGCCCATCGGCTTGCCTTCGTAAAACTCGATGTTCACGCGCAGGTTCGGGGTGAGGTAATCGGTGGCGTCGCCTAGGATGTCCTTCGTCAAATGCATCTGCTCGAAGTCGGCGGTGTTCATGAAGTGGTAGGATTCGCCATCGTCGTACAGATATTCGAACTCTTGTTCGTCCATGATGGCCCGTTCGACTTTGTCATCGGAGGAGAAGCGATGATCGGTCATGGAGCCGTTGCGCAGCATGCGCATGCGTACCTGGACGAAGCCGCGCAGGTTGCCCGGGGTGCGGTGGGACATGCTGAAGATGGAATACAGTTCGTTGTTGAACTTGATAATCATCCCGGGGCGCAGTTGTGTTGACGTAAGCATATTCGGAGCTTCGATTATACGAGATTAGAAGGGTTGGATCTCTTCTCGTACGGGGTCGAAATCGATGCGGCGCTTCTGCATGTAGCTGATGTTGCCGAGGTGTGAGGCTTGCGCGGAGCGGTGTCCGATGAGCACGTCGCCGTTCGGAAGCTTGCGGGTGCGGACGCAATCGAGGAAGTTCAGGATGTGGTCGATGGTCATGTCGGGTGGTTCGCCTTTGACGATGGTCGGCTTGACCTCGGTGACTTTGCCCTTCGGCCAGTATTCATAGTGGCCACGGTCAATTAAGAGGCGGCCTTCGGTGCCGCACATTTCTATTCCTGAGCCCGTGACGCCTGGCGCTAGCGTGGCTTCGAAGGTCGCGGTGTAATCGAAGGGGTACTCGAGCAGGACATTGATGGTGTCGGGGGCGGTGCGGCCGTCTTTGTAGTTGTAGACACCGCCTGCGGCTTGCGCGGATGTGGGGATGTCGTGGCCCATGAACATGTGGACTACGTCGATCCAGTGGGTGAAGAGGTCGGTGACCTGGCCCCCGCCGAAATCGAGATAGGCGCGCCAGTTATAGAACTGTTGGGGATCGTAGTCGCGCCACTTTACGGGACCGAGAAAGCGTGCCCAATCGAGGTTGGAGGGCTGCGTTTGGATTGACGGCGGGGCTTTGCGCAGGTGGTACGTGTTGCCGTGCCACCATGTGCGAGCTAGCGTGATTTTGCCTAGCTTGCCGGTATCGAAGTATTCGGCCTTAGCTTGCAGATAATGCTTGCCGGAGCGCTGCTGCATGCCTACCTGGCAGATACGGTTGTTAACTCTCGCTGCTTTCACGACGGGCAGGCCTTCTTCGGGCTTGAGCGTGAGCGGCTTTTCGCAATAGACGTCTTTGCCGGCGTTCAGGGCGTCGATCGCGATGGTGGCGTGCCAGTGATCCGGAGTGGCGATGAGGCACGCGTCCACTTCTTTCATTTCGAGAAGGCGCTGGTGCTGCTTGAAGTCCTTCGCGTTGGTGGCTTTGGTGCGGGCTTTGTCGATGTTTTCGGAATAGACATCGCAGACGGCGACCACTTCGACTTTGCCGTTATCGATGAACTGCGCCATGTCATGACGGCCGCGTTCACCGGCACCGATGACGCCTAGATTGATTCGGTCATTCGCGCCTTGAATGCGGTTGTAGGACGCGGCGGTAAGGGCTAGGCCCACGCCTCGCACGAGTTCTCTTCTAGTGTTCATGGATCTCCGAACATCCTGGGAAGGATGCTAATGCTTGGCTGCCGTGATAACCGAGTTCGGTTTCAAGGCCGATCTGCGAGGTGTAGTAGCCGTCCGCAGTCATCGATTTCACGGCTCGGAAGAAGGCTACTTCGATGGGCTTCGATTCCTGCTTGTCGGCCTTCTCGCAGATGGGCGTGAGGAATTCGATCTGCTGCGGCTCGGTGAGTTCTAGGAAGACCTTGTTGTATTGCTTGCGGGCTGCCTGGTCGAGTGCCGGAATGCCTTCTCGATATCGGCGCTGCATATCTGGGTTGAGCTCCAGCGCGCCATCGATATACTTCGGCACGCCTGCGGCTACTGCACCGGGAGTGTCGGTGGTC
>CAXSIG010000062.1:11843-14664 GCA_964237255.1 uncultured Bryobacteraceae bacterium | reverse complement strand
GATGGTTCAGGAGTTGCAACGGAGGCGGCCGGAAGCGTGCCGTCGAACAGGTAATTGTGCGCCTCGCCTTGCCCCGATAAGCTGTTCGCGACAATCTGGCCATTGATATTCCCACCCGCGAAGTTGAAGGCGGCGAAGGGGGCAAGAACGGTCCCGATAATCCCAGCATTCGAAGAGGTCAAGGTCGTCGCGTTTCGAAAATTGTAAAGGACCTTAGAGGCGGTGATTCCGCCCGCCAAAGAATAGCCGGAACCTGAAAATGAGTCGCTTGAGCCGGCGACGTCGATAACGACCGTTGCATCGGAAGGACCGTTAATTGTCAGCCCGACATGGCTGGAAAGCTGCGCCGCAGTCAGCTTCACGACATTCAGACCGCTGACCGCGTTGATTACGATCGATCCGTAAGAAACATTAGCGGTGGTGGTAGCGGTCAGATTATCGAGTGAGACCGAGAGATTCTGAAGACTGGTTTGCGCCGTACCGAAGTTTATGGGAGAGGTCGTCATTCCTTGGGTGGCAGTCTGCGCGCCGGTGCCGGATTGGGAGTAGGTGGTTCCATAAGTTACGACACCGGGCGGATAGTTCATGTTGTTAAGGCTCAAAGACCCATCCGCATGAACATCGTGATTCAAGCTAACGCCGCTGAAATATGCGTTGCCACCCACAAACACATCGCCATTTACGCTGTTGTTTATATAATTCAGATTGCCGCCAACCACGAACGTATAACCCGACGTGGCGCTTAGTTGCGAAGCGATAGTAATATCGCCGCCATTGGCAGAACCGTCGTAATTGCCGCCAATCGCAACTCGTCCCTCGGAATCGGTGCCTTTCTGCGTGTCGTTTCCGAAGACAAAAATGTTGTAACTCGATGCCTGACCTAACGCGCTTGCATTCAATTCGACAGTAAGGAAAAGGCCCGATATTGTAGCCAGAATCCCAATCCTTATCCGGTAGTTCATAAAACCGATCATGACAAGAGAACGTCAACGCGGAGGCGAAAAGATGTGCGTTAGAACCACAGAGCACGGCAATTGTACTAGTACCCGAAACAAATAGGGGCAGGATGCACTGCCACTTACTTTTGAGTTTTGAGGTTTTCGAACCACTTCAGATTCATACTGACTGGCGAAATGCAAAACAGATCCGGAAGGCCGTCTCCGTTCAGGTCGTTCACGCCGCAGCTAGCGGCGGCCATACCGCCGGCATCCAGAATCGATCGGGTCCACTTGCCGCCGATCCAGGTATATAGATGCAAGGAATGGTCGCCGCCGCGAGCACCGGCGACCACCGAATCGTTGCCGTTCCCGTCGAAATCCGCGGCGACTATCGTGTGACCGTCTTTCAAGGAATCGTCAATCACATCGCGCTGCCAGTGCCCATGCAGCTTACGATAGATCGCTACTTCATTCCCATGCCATGGTTCGATGGCGGCTATAAATTCGTTGCGCCCAGTTTTACCGAATGCGATATCGCTCGACCCCGACTTTGGCCATGGCGCGACTGAACCGGAAACGAGCAACTGCCGAATCCAAGTCCCGCCCTTCTTTTTCTGAAACTTTGCGATTCCCGACATGGACGCCGTTGCAAATCCATCCGGCAGAACAAAGATGCCGTGCTGCACCCCTTCGTTTCCGGGGGGAAGTTCGTGGCGCTTCCATTCGCCGGGCACGTAGTAGACGAGTGGGACCGGAAGGCGGTCTTCCGGATGCTCCGAGCTTGCATTGGTTAACGGAGCGTCGAGAAGTACTTTGCGGCCCGTGGCATCGATGGTGACCCACCGAAGACGATGCGAGGTGGGCAGCCGGTCAATTTCGGTTGCAACCCAGGGCAGCGTGGGATCGCCATTATGCTTGAGAATCGCGACGATCCCAATGCTCTTCTTTGCCTCATTCGAGAACTCATATGCGAGAGCAATCGCCGGGATGCCGTCGCCATCGGTATCCCATGCCGCGCAATTGATCATCCTGGGCACGTTGGAGAGGATCACGTGACGCTGCCAGCCCGGATTTTCAAACCACACCAGTTCATTGGTTCCGGGCGCCAGCGCAATCAGATCCGGTTTGCCGTCACGATTCAGATCGGCCGCAATCACCTGGTAGCCACCTTTCAAGCCGGTTGCGATTTCGTGCGATATGAAATCGGCAGCATTTGCCATGCTCACGATCGTCAAAACGAAGCCAAACGCACGGGTCATAGACTTCGCATATCATAAGCCACAGTGCGGCGTTCCTTTCTTTCGACTCTGATTCTTCTGACCTATCTCACCTCCGGCGCTTGCAATCGCGACACGAAGAAAAGAATCGCGATGATTCCGAAGGGCCAAACTAATTTGTTCTGGCAATCGGTCCACGCTGGCGCGATTTCGGCGGCTAGAGATGCCAACGTCGAAGTGGTCTGGAAAGGGCCGGCCACGGAAACCGATTTCAACGGACAACTCCAGATTATCGATTCGATGATCAATCAGCACGTAGACGCGCTGGCCGTCGCGCCAATCGACCGAACTGCGATGGCAAGCGCTGTCGACCGGGCTGTGAAAGCAGGGATTCCGGTGGTGATTTTTGATTCGCCTGTCGACACACAGAACTTCGCGGCGCAAGTGGCAACCGATAACCACCACGCAGGCGAAATGGCCGCGGAGCGCATGGCAAAGATATTGGGGGGCAAGGGAGAGGTCGCGATTGTCGCCGTGGAAACCGGGGCGGCCTCAACCATGGCTCGCGAAGCGGGATTTGAGGAAGCAATTGCAAAACTGGCTCCGGGAATTAAGGTTCGCGACAAGCGATACGGAAATGCCGATTTTGCGCAATCCATGGCGGTT
>CAXSIG010000062.1:9070-11833 GCA_964237255.1 uncultured Bryobacteraceae bacterium | reverse complement strand
ATGTTGACCGCATACCCCGGGCTGAATGCATTTTTTGCGTCGAATGAATCGAGTTCAGTGGGCGCGGCGCGAGCCATCAAGTCGCGCAAGAGTTCGGTGAAACTGGTGGGCTTCGACGCCAGCCCGGCACTGATCGAAGATTTGAAAGGCGGGTTGATCGATTCGCTGATTGTCCAGGACCCATTTCGAATGGGCCACGATTCCGTTGTCGCTGCTGTAGAAAAGTTGCGCGGCGGGACTCCGGTTAAGATCCAGAACCTACCGCCGCGCGTAGTCACGCGAGAAAACATGTACGACCCGGAGATTCAGAAAGTGCTCTCGCCGGATTTGGACAAGTATTTGAAGTGAGTGTCAGCGCGGGTCGGCCACGCGGCTTCGTCCTTTCCCCAACCGCTTACGAGCGTCTTTGAGCAGCATCTTCAGGCAGGCTTCGACGGCGGCTTTGATCTTGTGAGTTGCGTCGCGCCGGCTATTACCGGTAACGACACAGCCTGGGATCTCCGGGCAATCCACCCTCACTCTGCCGTCCTCCTCTTCGCGGAAGATGGCAGTTACGGTGATGTTGCGGGAAACGATTCCTTTCAGAGTATTTTTCATGGTTGGTTATAGACCTAATGCGGTGAGATTAAGGATTCCGATTTGGCCGACCGTTATCGTGCCAGCCCCCTGATTTAGTTGGAAAAACGGAGTAATGGAAGTCACCCCGTCTGGAACCACGGTTTCCACATACCATTGACCATCGGAGATATCGGCCGTCCAGTGATACATGGGATAGAACACATTGACGCCGGGGCTAAACTGAAGACCGACATCGAACGATAAGCCGTTGTATTCGACGCTGGACGTCCGGATACGACCGACAAACGCGATGCGGTCGCCCGGCGAGAACCCGGACGTGATCGCCGCTCCTTTAATTTGGTTTACGCTCCCGCGGTCTTGCTTGTTCATGGCAGCGACATTGCCTCGAATCAGATAATCCGCAGCGATAGACACAGTTGTTGCGACAGATCCCGAAACGGTCGTTTGGGTCCATTTCGATGGGCTGTTTTGGAACAATGGATCGAGAACCAGATTATTCGGATCCTTATCCGAAGAGGGGATCCACGGATAGCTGGTGTCGAATAGAGAACTAACGCCGGCAATGAGCGAAGACGACAGAAGGCGATTCGCAACGCCCCCCAAGTTGGAGCTATCCGTGCCGTACGCAGTGGTGATGAACCCCGTAGTGGGATCGGTTACTGCGCTAGCAAGATCCACGAATGGAATACCTTGCTGATCCGCAAGCTTTCTGAGGAGTAGGTTGAACTTCAGAGTCGATGAAAGGTAACCGGCTACTGGAGGTACGCCGCAGATAATCGGGAGAACGTTTGCTGTTTTAAGCGCGCTCACAATCGAGCCGACCGTGGCGACAATTGTCGCGGGCTGCGTTCCTGCCGCGATATCGCTGGACCCGGCGGCGATGAATACTTTATCTGGATACAAACTAAGCACGTCCGTGCTCAGGCGGCTGAGCATACTGGCCGCCGTGTTCCCGGCTACACCGGCATTGCCGATGTAGCGAATGCTCGAACGGCTTTGGACCGCGGCTTGAGCGAACCAATTCGCGGAAATCGCCCACGATGCTCCGCTACCCGCAAAGCCATCGCCGAGCACAACGGCTCTGTGACCGCGACGGAGAAAGGCGGAATCGGCAAGAGACACCGTCAAAGTGTTCTGGAGCGAACCGCCGCCGACGAGCGGGAACGTAGTGTTGATCTGTTGTGTCGCCGTGGTGCGAAGACCCGCAATGCGGTACGAAGCCACTAAGATATCTCCCGTTTGCGGTACCGCGTTCGTAAGAAATCGGATACTGTTCGATGTAACGGTGTAATCGACAGCCGCTTTCTGGTAGATCCCATTTCGAAATAGCGACAGGCTGGTGGATGGCACGGGAACGCTTTGCAGCATGAAGTACGTGTTCACCCCGTCCACTGCGCCGGTGAGCGTCTCATTATCGACAAACGAAGCCAGAGAAGTGGTATCAAAACAGGTGGAAGCAGAGCCATCGACACGGACGCAATCGCCCGCGTTACCAGCAACGGCCTCAATTTCACCTGCCGAGTTGATTACGGCCGATAGCCCGGCGGCATATCCGGACCCTATCACAGGACGGATGAGCAGGTCAATCGGCAAGCCGGTGACTTGCGTTTCGGCAATGGTAGCAGGCGTTGTGGTGTCATTTCCCGATGTGCCGGTGGAAGCTCCCACCCGAACGTCGCGCACCCTTAAAACGTTCGTGGTGGCGGGCACCGACCACGTCTCGGTGAACTGCACGACACCGTCGCTGTTGTAGTGCACCGAGTAAATGTTGGTCGGGGTGGAGTTGGTGGTTGGAACGAGTTGTACGTAGAGCGCCCCATTAACAATGGGCACGGAAACGGATTGCATCCCGATATTCGAGCTGTCGCCCGCCGTGAACGTACTCCAACTGATAACGGCGGTTCCGTTGAAGCGGGAGCCATCGGCCTTATAGATGGTGTCCTGAATAGTGGTAACAGAGGGCTGAGCGAGTAAAACGCCCGCGACTGTAAGCGAAATGGCCATGAGACGGCCAGTGAACATGAATGATCCTCCAGAAGAAACTACTTTCTGGCCACAGTCTAGACACGGGAGATGGAAAAATCGGGGTACGGCGAAGGGTAAGAGCGAAGGTAAACGCTAGATATGGAAACGCTTAGCGATTATTTTCGCGTTCGTGACCGGTAGAGCGCGTGGGCTTGAATG
>CAXSIG010000062.1:5121-9060 GCA_964237255.1 uncultured Bryobacteraceae bacterium | reverse complement strand
GCCACAGTCTAGGCACGGGGTCCCCAAAAAGAGGGCACGCCGGGGTGGCAAAAAGGATGTAAGTGGAAGTTAAAAAGTGACTTAGCGATTATTTGCGCGTCCGTGAACGGTACAGCTCATGGGCTTCGATGTAGGCTAGAATCGAGGCCGGTAGACCAGTGGGATTGCGTCCTTGCGATAGTTGTTCGCGAATGCTTGAGGAGGAGACAGGTAGTTCCAGACCGTCCAACCGGACCACATTCGCAGCTTCCGGAACGGCGTAGTGAGCGCCCGGCCGGCTAACCACGATGAACGTTACCTCCGCGACAACATCCAGCCAGTCCCGCCACGTCCGGATTTCCGCAAACGCATCGGCGCCGATCAGAAAATAGAGTGTCTCCGAAGTCAGGGCGCGAGCCTTTCGGATTGTGTCGATGGAATAGTGTT
The DNA here is from genome assembly GCA_964237255.1 of uncultured Bryobacteraceae bacterium. Lineage (GTDB taxonomy): Bacteria > Acidobacteriota > Terriglobia > Bryobacterales > Bryobacteraceae > JALYXI01. The sequence goes on along the minus strand of CAXSIG010000062.1, from coordinate 8,634 downwards.
TAGCGCCCCCTTCCTCTAGACGGGAAGCCTCAAATCGAGAATCTCCCTCACATGCAAGCGCCACCATCTCAAAACGGGATTCATACGGCGCAAACGGACCTTCTGCCCGATGAGGTGGATTACCGGATGGGATGAAGAGAACCCGCTCCAAGCCGCAACGGTCCGCTGCGGCTTGGGCAATTTGAAGATGGGCGTTGTGAATCGGGTCGAAGGTGCCCCCGAAGAGCGCAAGACCGGACAAGCGCCGCCGGACTCAGCTCTTCTCGATCTTGACCGAGTTGATTTTTACTTCCTTGCGTGGACGATCGCTCGCGTCGCGCGGCGCTTTGGAAATCTTCTCGACAATGTCAAAACCTTCGATGACTTCGCCGAAGATGGCGTGCTTGTTATCGAGCCATGGCGTGGCAGCTACGGTGACGAAGAACTGGCTGCCACCCGTATTTGGTCCCGCATTTGCCATGGAGAGCAAACCTTTCTTTGCGTGCTTGAGAGAAGGGTGGAACTCGTCGGCAATCTTGTACCCGGGCCCGCCGCGACCGCTGCCCTCGGGGCAGCCGCCCTGGATCATGAAGTCGGGAATGACGCGGTGGAAGACAATGCCATCGTAGAACGGCTTGCCAGTCTTGGTGCCATCGGCAAGGGAAACGAAGTTCTCGACGGTCTTGGGCGATTGTTCGGTATAGAGCTTTGCCTTGAATTGGCCCTCTGTGGTATCGAACAGCGCGTAGGTTTCGTTCGGCATAGCTTTAGTTTAGCCGGGGTGCTATTCGATGACTGGAACGAGATTGGATTCGATGATGCGTTGGTCGGATGTCACGAGACGGAGCCGATGGACTCTTGCGGTTGCCACTATGATCTGGTCCGATGGCTCTTTCAAAACTGATAAATTGGCCATATCTGCGGCAATTTCGTAAGTCAACGGATACAGCCTCAGTAGCGGGATGCCCTGGATCGATTCGAAACACGCCTCCAGCCCCCCGCGAAACTCAAGCTTTCCGCGATCGAGCAACAGCGCAATCTCAACCAGCGTAATGGCGCTAAAAACGAGCGGTTCGGTGAACCGAACCGCCCTCTCCAGCGCGCCTAACTGTGTACGGGAAAGGCGACGGCTCTTGGTTAACCACCAGACCAGGATGTGTGTGTCAAGCAGCAACCTTGGCGACATCGGAGGTTAATCCTCGCCGGAAACTTCCCATATACCGTCTAGCCCATGGATAATATCCCCCACGATCTTTGCCTTTCCTGCCCAACTATCCCGCGGAGAACGCCAAGCTTCTTTGGATACTGGCCCAACCACCGCCACCGGCCGCCCCCGACGCGTGACGGTGATCGCGGTGCCCTTCTGCTCGATATCGTCCAGCAGACTAAGGCACTTTGCTTTGAACTCCGTTGCGCTAACAACTCGATTGGTGTTCATATCTAACATCGTAACATCTGGTCATCTGACTACTTTGCATCGCGCCAATTCGGTCCGATGCCGACATCGGCTACCAGTGGCACCTCCAAAAGATGAACGTGTTCCATCTCATTTTTCACCATCAGCGCCATCTCTTCCGCTTCCTCTGGCGGTGCTTCGAAGACCAGTTCGTCATGGACCTGGAGAAGCATCCGTGTCCGGCGGTTTCGAAGGCGGTGGTCGATGCGAATCATCGCGAGTTTAATGAGATCGGCAGCGGTGCCCTGTAAAGGCGAATTCACGGCAGTGCGTTCCGCGAAGCCTCGCGCATTCGGGTTGCGGCTATTCATATCGGGGATGGGTCGTTCCCTGCCGAACAGCGTGGCGGTTACACCGCTCTTGCGGACTTTATCGATGGTGTCGTCGATGAAAGCGCGCACGCCTTTATAGCGGTCGAAATAATTCCAGATGTAAGTCTCTGCTTCTTTGCGGCTAATGCCGAGTTGGGCCGCGAGTCCGAACGGGCTGATACCGTAAACGATCCCGAAATTCACCGCTTTGGCGTTGTTACGCGCTTCCTTGGTGACCATCAGCGGCGGCACGCCCATCACCTCAGCAGCCGTGCGAGTATGAATATCTTCCCCAGACCGGAAAGCTTCCACTAATACCGGATCTTTCGAAAAATGAGCCATCAGTCGAAGCTCGATTTGCGAATAATCGGCGACCAGCATGCGCCATCCCGGCTGAGGGACGAAGGCCGCGCGGATCTCACGGCCGAGTTCGGTCTTAATCGGGATGTTCGACCCGTTGCGGCGCCGGTCTGGTTAAAGCTACTGTGGATCCGGTTCGTCTTGGGATCGATCAACGCCGGCAGCGCGTCAACATACGTGCCCTTCAGCTTGCTGAGTTGGCGGTATTCCAGCACCTTTCCCGCGATGGGATATTCCGCCGCTAAGCCCTCCAGTACGTCGGCGGCCGTAGAAATCGTTTTGCCTTTCCCATACTTCACCGGGGCCGGCAAGCCGAGCGTCTCAAAAAGAATCTTTCCCAATTGTTGCGGTGACGCGATGTTGAAATCGCATCCCGCCATTTCGCAGATCTCGCGTGTCAGGCGCGCGATCTCAATCTCCATTAAGCCGGATAAACGGCCCAGTTCCTCGGCATCCACACGGATTCCGGCGATTTCCATCCGGGCCAGAACTCCCGCAAGCGGCAGATCGATTTCGTCATAGACCTTGCGAAAGCCTCGCGCGGTGACTTGGTTGCCGAGCATCTCGTTCAGATCGAGAATCTGAAGCGCCTGCCCGGCGGCAGTAGCGTCCAAGGTCAGATCGAGACGGCGCTGCACCAGTTGATCGAGCGAGCAGGCGGAGGGATCGGCGCTGAGGAGAAATTCGTAGAGTGCGACATCGTCGCGAAAGCCTGCTGCCGGAAGATCCTTCAGGGCTAGGTTCACGAGCATCGATTTGATATCGGCGGTCGCTTTTGGCTTCGTTTCGTCGGCCAGCATACGGCACAGCAAGGGAAGAGCGCCGCTTCTGGCTTCCCCCGGCTGCCACGCGGCGGCGGCATTGCCATCGAATAGCGCGATCGCGACGGTACGATCCTGCGGAATGTTCGAGAGCCACTCCGTGTCCAACGGACCCACGCTTCGTTCTCGTCGATCCTCGGTGGGACCAAGTTCTTTGAGAAGACTGTGAAACTCCAGCTCTTTGTAGATCGACTTGAGCACGGGTACATCGGGATCGTGGATCTCCAGGTCGGCAAAGCTGAATTCAATGGGGACGTTGGTTTCGATCTTGGCGAGTTGCTTCGAAAGAAGGATGCGGTCGCGATTGCCCTCCAGGCTTTCGCGATACATCTTGCGCGTTACCTCTGAGGCGCGGTCCAGCGCCGCTTCCACGCTGCCGAACTGCGCGATCAAGTCTTTCGCCCCTTTATCTCCAATACCTGGCGCACCGGGAATATTGTCAATTGAGTCGCCTTTTAGCGCGAGCAGGTCGGCAACCTGATGCGCTTCCACGCCCATAAACTCTTTCACTTTCGCGGTGTCATACCAGGTGTCATCCTTCGCGGGGTTCAGCATAAACACGCTGTCGTTTACAAGCTGCAGCATG
>CAXSIG010000062.1:3603-5111 GCA_964237255.1 uncultured Bryobacteraceae bacterium | reverse complement strand
CGATGACCACCTCATAGCCGGCTTCCCTGGCGCGACAGGAGAGCGTGCCGATTACATCGTCCGCTTCGAATCCGGGGAACTGAAGAACGGGAATGCGCATGGCATCCAGAACTTTGCGAACCCAGGGAATCTGTTCGCGAAGATCACCCGGCATCTCCTCGCGGTTGGCTTTGTATTCGGCATAAGCTTGCTCTCGAAGCGTAGGACCGATGCTCTCGAAGACTGCGGCGATGTGGCCAGGCTGAAAGGTTTTCGCCAGCTTGCGAAGCATGTTCGTGAAGATAAAAACCGCTTCGGTTGAGAGACCTGTAGCCGTGCGCATCGGCGGCAGGTTCATTCGAGCGCGCGCGTGATAGGCCCGGAAGATAAAACCGTACGAATCGATCAAAAAAAGTCGCGGCGCGAGCATTGTCCCCATAATAGAGTCTGCGGGGCTGTGGCGCTACAGAGCTAGTTGGGACTGTTGCAAAAGTGCAACATATGATTTGATGGAGTTGTTTAGTTTCAGCCATTTAGCCTTTAGGTTTGGAGATTGCTTAGCTAAGGCCACGATGACGGGAAAACCGCTTGCAATTTGAAACTACCGTTCAACGCCCGGTAGAGATTTCGGGTGTTGGTCTGCATAGCGGTGTACCTGTTAAGATCCGCGTTACCCCCGCGCCCGTCTCTACCGGCTTGGTTTTCTTACGGTCCGATCTGGGGAATTTTCCGATTCCGGCGCTTTGGAAACATGTCGCTCGGGTCAGCTACGCGACCAGCCTAATGCGAAGCGGAGTGCTGATTTCGACCACCGAACATCTCTTGAGCACGTTTTACAGCCTTGGAATTGATAACGCATTCATAGAGATCGACAACCTGGAGGTGCCAATCCTGGATGGCAGCGGCAAGCCGTTCGTAGAATTGATTCGCGAGGCAGGTTTGAAAGAATACCGTAAAAAGCGGAAATACTTACGGATCAAAAAACCTGTGTCCGTTGAGGAGCGTGGCAAACGGATCTCGATTCTTCCCGCCGACACATTCCGCCTCACTTGCGACGTTCAATTCGATCATCCGATGGTCGGCAAGCAGCGTCTTGAAATGGAAGTAACGCCCGAGTGGTATGCGGAACGAATCGCTCCCGCCAGAACCTTTGGCTTCGAATATGAATTAGACGCGATGCGGAACATGGGTTTGATTCGCGGCGCAACGCTGGAAAATGCGGTCTGCTTCGACCGGAGCCAAGTGTTGAATCCCGGTGGCTTGCGATTTCGGGATGAATGCTGCCGTCACAAGGCGCTGGATTTGATTGGTGATCTGGCGCTCCTTGGGAAGCCGTTATTAGGACATGTGATCGCTGAGCGTGCGGGTCATGCGATGCACGCGGCCCTGGTAATGAAAATCATGTCCGATCCGTCAATCTACGAAATTTCCGATTTCGACCGAACCCCGGCCGTGGCTCTCGCTTCGGCTAGTAGATCGTAAAAAGACGGGAAGCTGACACTGGCGGCTTCCGCTCCCTTGATCTCGCA
>CAXSIG010000062.1:1222-3593 GCA_964237255.1 uncultured Bryobacteraceae bacterium | reverse complement strand
AAGCCATCGCGATCCGATGATCCCCGAACGAATCAAACTGCGCGGCGTGAAACGTCTGGCGACCGGAAACATGGAAGCCGTCGGGAGCTTCTTCCACTTCCACGCCCATAGCGCGAAGATTGTGAACCACTGTTGCGATGCGATCGGTCTCCTTCACCCTGAGCTCTGCAGCGTCCCGGATCGTGAAGCCTTCCTCGCTCGCCGCGCCGAGAACAGCCAGCACGGGAATTTCATCGATCAGAGCGGCCGCCACATCACCTTCAATGGCTCCGCCACGTATCGGGGCGTGTCGGACCTGAATATCGCCAATCATTTCGCCGTTGCTCTGCTCCAGGTTTACGACTTGAATCGACGCACCGGCGGAGAGCAGGAAGTCCAGGAGCGCAGTGCGCGTCGGATTGAGCCCTACACCGCGAAGAATCAAGTGGGAGCCGGGCACCAGAAGTGCAGCTACCAGGAAAAAAGCCGCCGAGGAAAGGTCGGCAGGGACAAGCAGTTCGCGCCCTTCGAGAGTAGGACGCCCTTCAAGCGTGATCACGCGTTGCTTGGTTTGGATCTGCGCGCCGAATTCTCGAAGAGCGATTTCCGTGTGGTCGCGTGACCGAACCGGCTCGCGGACAATCGTTTCGCCTTCCGCATACAGGCCCGCCAATAGAACGCAGGTTTTGACTTGTGCGCTAGCCACGGGAAGCGTGTAGTCAATCGGAGTAATCTTTCCGCCCTGAATCACGAGGGGAGGAAATCGGTCGTCGCGTGCTTCCAACTTGGCGCCCATCTGGCCGAGCGGTTCCATGATGCGGCGCATCGGTCGTCCCGATAACGATTCGTCCCCAATTAACCGGCTGGTAAACGGTTGCGCTGCCAGAACGCCGGCTAACATCCGCATCGCCGATCCGGAGTTGCCGCAGTCCAGGTCCTCCGAAGGCGCGCGCCAGCCATCCAGCCCGCGTCCTTGCACCGTCGCGTTGAGGCCGTTCTCTTCTACCTCAATGCCAAGCGCGCGGATGCAGCCGAGTGTGGAATGGCAATCCGCGCCGGTGGAATAGTTGTGGATGACCGAGCTTCCCTCGGCTAAGGAGGCCAGAATCGCATAGCGATGAGAAATCGATTTGTCGCCGGGCAATGTCAACGCGCCACTGAGCGGGCCGGAAGGGGTGATGTTCATTTGAAACGTTCAGGATAGCGTTGCCGGAATTGCGAAAATGGATCGTTGGGCGGGATACCACATCGGAAAAGAAGGAGGGGGTTACGTTTCATGCAGAAAATAGGCAATAATACTCTCTTGGCTTTGAGTGACCGGGGTGTCTTTGTAGGACCAATCCGGTCCGAATTCGTGTTTTCAATCGTTTACTAGATGCCCCAGATCTTTAGCTACAGTTCAAACAGCTATACAAAAGTCGGAATCATCGTTGGGCTTTTCACGCTCGCAGGCTTAGGCGGCGCGTTGTTTCAGTTGGGCGCCGATTCGTCGTTCGCTACCAACCAGGGCGTCGCACGCGTGCAGCCTGTGCAGTTCAGCCACTCGCACCATGTGAGTTCCATGGGGATCGATTGCCGCTACTGCCATACGTCGGTGGAGAACGCCGCTTTCGCAAATATTCCGCCTACGAAGACATGCATGAATTGCCATTCGCAAATTTGGACGGGCAGCCCGGAATTGGAGCAGGTACGCGCCAGCTACCGGACCGATACCTCGATTCCTTGGGTGAAAGTCCACGATCTGCCGGATTTCGTGTATTTCAATCACAGCATTCACGTGAAAAAGGGCATGGGTTGCGAGACATGTCATGGCCGTGTCGACCTGATGCCGTTGGTGTACCAGAAAAATTCGCTCGAGATGCGCTGGTGTCTTGAGTGTCACCGAAATCCCGAAAAATATATCCGACCGAGAAGTGAAGTCTTTACCATGGGGTACAAGTACCCGGAAAACCAGGAAGAGGTGGGGTTGAAGCTGATTCAGGAGTATCACGTTCAGCGTCTCGAAACCTGCAACACCTGCCACCGGTAACCGGAGAAACGCGAACACAGTGGAACCAAGCGAACGAATGCAGAGCGAAGAAAATAAGCTGAACCTTCAGACCGCCCAAGGCATGCTTGAGGGCGCAAAGGGAAAGCACTATTGGAGAGCGCTGGACGAACTTTCGCAGCACAGCGGCTTTGAAGACATGCTGCACCGCGAATTTCCCCGGCAGGCGTCCGAGTGGGATTCCGGGGAAGACGGCCGCCGAAACTTCCTGAAGTTGATGGGCGCATCTCTGGCCCTTGGCGGTTTGGGCGCCTGCACAAAGCAGCCGGTTGAGCTGATTTACCCATACGTAAACGCGCCGGAAACGATTATTCCCGGCAAGCCGTTGTTTTATGCCACCGCATT
>CAXSIG010000062.1:0-1212 GCA_964237255.1 uncultured Bryobacteraceae bacterium | reverse complement strand
TTTCGCGAAGCGGTGTAGCTACCGGCGTCCTAATGGAAAGCCATATGGGCCGGCCAACTAAGGTGGAAGGGAACCCGCAACATCCGGCCAGCTTGGGTGCTACGGATATTATTACCCAGGCCAGCGTTCTGAATCTTTACGACCCGGACCGTTCACAGAACCTCAGCTTTCTTGGTGAAATCCGGACGTATTCTTCGTTCGTCACCATGATCAAGGGCGTGCTGGATGAGCAGGGCGGCAAGAAGGGCGCAGGCATTCGCATTCTCACCGAAACAATTGGCTCGCCGACGTTGGGAGATCAATTAAAGGGTGTTCTGGCGCTGTACCCAGGCGCGAAATGGTATCAGTACGAGCCCGTAGGTGCTCAGGGCGCACGCATGGGCGCGAAGATCGCTACCGGGCAGTTCGTCAACTCGTATTACAAATTCGATGCGGCCAACGTGGTCCTCGCGATCGATTCAGACTTTCTCGTGGTTGGTCCAACGAGTGCCCGATATGCGCGCGATTACATCGACGGTCGGCGTGTTCGCGGTACCGAACACAAGATGAATCGCATGTACGCGGTGGAGTCTACTTACACCGCGACGGGCGCGAAAGCGGACCATCGATACGGTTTGAAAGCCTCGGCAATCGAGCCTTTCGTCCGAGCTTTAGCTTCAGCTGTTGGCGTTAGTGTCGCCGGGGGAGCGCAACCCTCGGGAGATTGGTTTGCTCCGCTGGTGAAAGACCTTCAAGCAAATCGTGGAGCAAGCCTGGTAATCGCGGGCGAAGATCAGTCGCCCGAAGTTCATGCGCTGGTGCATGCGATTAACGGCGCGTTGGGCAACGCGGGCAAGACGGTCATCTATACCGATCCGATTGAGGCAAATCCAGCCGATCAACTGGCCGATATCAAAGCGTTGAGTGCCGATCTCGATAGCGGGGCCGTAGACGTCCTGTTTATACTAGGCGGCAATCCGGCTTACAACGCTCCCGCCGATTTGGTATTCGGTGACAAGGTGCAGAAGGCCAAGCTTCGGGTTCGTTTGGGTCTTTACGAAGACGAGACGTCGACCCTCTGTCAGTGGCATATTCCGGAAGCGCATTCCCTGGAAGCGTGGAGCGATGGGCGCGCATTCGATGGCACGGTGACCATCATGCAGCCGCTGATTGCACCTCTTTACGACGGCAAATCCCAGCATGAGTTCGTTTCGCTGTTTACGGAAAATCCGC
>CAXSIG010000061.1:14510-14724 GCA_964237255.1 uncultured Bryobacteraceae bacterium | reverse complement strand
AGACGCACCGCCATTAAAGCTCCGCGGGCTACGTTGCCGGGGCCATACATGTCCAGCGTGGCTTGCGATTCTTTGCGGACGTCGAACACCTCAGGGGCTTCGGTCTGCATGCGGTAGGCGACTTCCATGGACTTGATGACGCCTTCCACTTGTGGATCAACCATCTCGCCGCCGTGCAACTTTTCGAGCTTGTGCAGCAGGTCCAGCTCGCGGC
>CAXSIG010000061.1:12919-14500 GCA_964237255.1 uncultured Bryobacteraceae bacterium | reverse complement strand
CGCGGCGCTGCTCAGTCATGGAGAACTTGGGATTGTTGACGAAGCCCAGAACTTTCTTCGGATCGAAGTTCTTTTCTACGACGATCTTCTTCGCTTTCTCCTTGCCGTCTTTATCCTTTTCGTGGGTCTTCTCTTCTTCGGGTTCGTCCATCCCCATTCCGTCAGGGCCGGCCGTGTCGATCTTGTTTGCGATGAAGGTGCCCTGGTTGATACCGGGGAGAAATCCGTTACTCCATAAAGGCGGGCCAACAGTGGTGGGGACTTCCGGACAAAGGACCACGTAGCCGGGAAGATTCTGGTTCTCAGACCCAAGGCCGTAAGTAATCCAGGCGCCCATAGATGGCCGGCCAGCTTGATTTGCGCCGGTGTTCATCATGAGACACGATGGCTCGTGATTCGGGATTTCGGTATAGACCGAACGGATCCAGCAGATGTCGTCGGCAACCCCACCGAGATTCGGCCAGAGCTCGCTGATATCCATGCCGCACTTGCCATACTTCTTGAATGCGAACGGCGACTTCATCAGTTCGCCGGTGCGTCGTTCCGTCTTGATGTCTCCGCCCGGAAGTGGTTGGCCATCGTACTTCGCGAGCGCAGGCTTCGGATCGAAAGAATCGATCGAGGAACATCCGCCGTTCATAAACAGGAAGATGACGCGCTTCACTTTGGCGGGATGGTCGAGTTTACGAACACTAATGCCGCCACTTTCGGGAACAGTAGAAGCCGTTGCGCGATTGATGGATTCGCCCAACATCCCAGCAAATGCCATGAAACCAAAACCATTGCCTACCCGGCGCAACGCTTCGCGGCGGGTCACCGGATTACGAGATTTATGAGTCGACATTTCGGTTCCTTAGTTGATGAACATGAACTCAGAGGAGCTCAACAGGATTTTGGCGTAGCGGCCCCACGCCGTAGGATCGTACTTCACTTCCGGAGCGCCACCGGGACCACGGCCACGACGGCCCATGCCCATCATGCCTCCGCCACCGAAACCGCCCATTCCACCCATCATCCCCATTCCCATCGCACCCTCCGGCGCAGGTTCATCAGAAGCACCGGGAGTGTTCGGCTTGGGGAACGCGCCATCGACTGCCGCGGGATCGGGAGTCGGCATTGCTTCCCCGTCTTCCTTTGGCGTATTCGCTTTCGCCAGTTCACCCTTTGACGTATCGGGTTTCGAGGTCAGCGTCTTAGGATCATCCGGCTTTCCTTCTGTTGGTTTCGCATCGCCGTCGGGTTTTGGCCCACCGCCGAAGCCGCCGCGACCCCGACGTCCACCTCTACCGCCGGCATCTTCTTTCGGCTTGTTCTTGTTCTCTTCGAATTCTTTCAGCGGCTCGGTACGGAGGTATTCAAGAGCCAGATTCGTTTCTTCCAGCTTCGGATCGCGGCCGTAGCAGAGCTGATAGATTTTCCGGATGCGCGACCGGTTGTCCGCTTCGTTCGCGACACGGCGAGCCAACTCCTCAGCCTCCACCTGAACGAAATCGCTGTTCATCAGAAATAGTCGTTGGAGCGGCACCGTAGTAGTAAAACGCTTTTCAGCGCTGGCAGCAGGGCTGGGGAAGTCGAATAGCT
>CAXSIG010000061.1:8898-12909 GCA_964237255.1 uncultured Bryobacteraceae bacterium | reverse complement strand
TTCATCCAGCTTGTAGCGGCTTACTTTTCCGTACACCGTGCGACGCAGGAAGTTCGGGGTCAGATCTTTTGAAGGCCCACCCAACGTTGTTTCCAGGTTGCCCGCGACGGACAGGATGGAATCACGAAGCTGTTCGGCATCCATGCGGCGCTGGTTCATTCGCCAATAAAGACGATTGCCGGAATCTTTATCGAACGCGGTCTGGTCCAGGTCCGTCGAAAGTTGATACGAAGCGCTCAGCATGATTTCGCGTTGCAGCTTCTTGATCGACATTCCATTGCGAACGAAATCGCTTGCCAGATGATCGAGCAGTTCGGGATCCGTAGGACGCTCCCCGCCAAAGCCGAAATTGCTGGGCGTGTCGACGATACCGGTTCCGAAGTGCCCTTTCCAGATACGGTTTACGATCACGCGCATCGTGATGGGCTGCTTCATGATATTGTCAGCCAACTCCATACGCCCGCTGCCGTGTTGAAACGGTGTCGGGTCATCCTTTGCGAAAACCGAAAGGAAATGGCGCGGGACTTCTTTTCCGAGTGTTTCCGGATTTCCGCGAAGAGCTAGCGGGATATTAACCGGCGTCTCCGCATCCTTCACACCGTGAACATAAGGATAGTAAGGATCCAGTTTCTTGCGGGCCGCTTCCAAGTCGTTCTGGATGGCTTTCAAATGCAGCTGGCCTTCAGGCCCAACCCGCGATTCCAAGCCCCAGCCGCGGAACATCAAAATGCCGGGATTACCCGCGCGTCCATTTCCGGCCATCATGGCATTTGGATCTTCGTTGTCCTTCAACTCGCGTTGAAAAATCTCGGTATAGAAGTTGTTTTCATCGTCGGGAAGACTTTTCAAACGAAGCCACGACCCCGGATTAAAATCACGATTCGAAACGAAATTGCTCGGCTTATCAGTACGCTTCTTCGGCTTCGTGCCTTCGATGTCCTTATCGGAGATAACTTTGTTCTCCGCATCAACATCGTTCTTAGCAAGCATCGCCGCCACCACTTCTTCCTGGAAACGCGCGGCTAGCTTCTTCGCTTCGGGCTGCGTGCCGCCATCTTTCTTCATCATGGCTTGCCAATCGTTTTTGTTCTTGTACTTATCGGTTGACTTCTCCATGTACTTCACCCAGCGGTCGAGCAACTCGTAATCGAGCTTGCGAGATTCCACCACCTGGTCCATCTTTTTCTTGCTCTTTCCCGAAACATCCCAAACGCCTTCCAAATAGTTCGAGGTTTGATACACAAGTGCGCGTTGAAGCTCGGCCAGCAACGCCTGGCTGGTCTCCTGAGCGATCTTCTGCTTGGCCTCTACCGTATCTTCCAGCTTGGTAAATTCATCGACCACCTTCTTCGGCGCTCGCGGATATTCCTGATACACGGTGTTGAAGAAAACACCGGCCAATGCATAGTAATCGGTCTGCGGAATTGGATCGTACTTGTGATCGTGACAACGGGCGCAAGCGACCGTAAGACCCATAAAGCCGCGCGTAACTGCATCCACGCGATCATGCCGTTCATCGGCGCGGGTCACTTCATTCGAACCGTTGTCGTAGTACCAAGGACCAAGACCCAGAAACCCGGTTGCCGGCAACATCTTGTACCGGACCTTTTCATCCATCAAATCGCCGGCAATCTGCGCCTTAACGAATTGATCGTAGGGAAGATCGTCGTTAAACGCTTGGATCACCCAATCGCGATACCCATACGCGTTCGCGTACGGACGATATCCGCGGGGAAACGGCTGCAAGCTGCGGTAGTCGTCTTCGCCGAAACGCGCAACGTCCAACCATTCGCGGCCCCATCGTTCACCGTAATGCGGCGAGGCAAGCAGACGGTCGACCAATTTGGGGTACGCATCGGGTGAAGCGTCACGCTCGAAAGCAGTCACTTCTTCGGGCGTAGGTGGCAACCCCGTCAGATCCAACGTGGCGCGGCGAACCAAATCGCGCTTCGACGCGGAACGAACCGGGTGTAAGTTTTCCTTTTCCAGGCGAGCGAGAATGAATCGATCGATATCGTTGCGGGCCCAGCGGGCATCCTTAACTGCCGGGACTTTGGGATCTTGCAGAGGCTGGAAAGACCAGAATCCGCGGCGCTCCGGTGAGATCACGTATTTGCCATCGGCGCGCGAAACAGCGGCAGGCGCTACTGCGCTCTTTGGCCAAACAGCGCCGGCTTTCACCCAAGCTTCCAAGACGTCGATCTCGGCGGGTTTCAGTTTGCCGCCCTTCGGCATCCGGAGGTTCTCGTCGGACTCCTTTACACGCGTAACCAGAGAACTCGCGGCGGGGTCGCCGGGCTTCAGAGCCGCGCCGTGCGCGCCGCCCTTGAGCAGAGCGTCCAAGCTATCCACACGAAGTCCACCTAAGGCGGAGTTGGTATGGCAACCGAAGCAGTTGTTAGCAAGGATCGGGCGAACTTTGGTCTCGAAATATTCTGGCGAAGACGCCGGTACGGATTGGGCGTAAACGAAAACGGAGACGAACGAAAGAAGGAGAGCGGGTCGGAGAATAGTCAGCGCGCGCATAGGCCATTAAAGAACTGGTAAAAAAGCTACTTCGGGCTGACGGGGCCGAGTGTTCGCCGAGCGCAAACACTCCATTTAGTCTATCGAATTAGGGTTGAAAGTCAAGGTAACCTCTCGGCCAGAATCTGCGCCACATCCTTCAACTGCACGGGCTTTTCGAGTGCCCCGCGGAACATGCTTTGACAGAATGGGCAAGCTGCCGCGATGGTCTCCGCGCCCGTGTTTTCCAACTCGCGCAACCGGTTCACATTGATCCGTTCGCCCTTTTCTTCGCCCAGGAACATCATTCCTCCGCCAGCGCCGCAACAGAACGATTTGTCTCGTGTCCGCTTGGGTTCAATGACGTTGTCGCCTAGCAATAAACGGGGCTGATCGTAAACGCCGCGATATCTCCCCAGATAACAGGGGTCATGATACGTAATACTTTCCGTCGGCTTTGGAAGCTCCGCCGAATGCCTGGCGAGCAACTCCGTGTGATGCTCCACCGGAAACGGTTGGCCCGCGTCCGACCAATCCGTCCCAATTGTCCGGACACAATGCGGACAGATGGATAGCACCTTGCTCGCGCCGGCGCTTTGCAGCGCTTCGATGCCGCTTTCCGCCAGTTGAGCAAATTGGAGATCGTTCCCAAGCCGCCGCGCCGGGTCGCCATTGCAACGTTCTTTCTTAAGCACTCCGAACGTTATGTTTAGATGCGTGAGCAGTTTGGCCAGAGCCTGCACGATCTCTCGGCCTTGCGGATCGTAAGCCCCCATGCAGCCCAGCCACAGGCAATATTCCTGTGAACCGTCGTAGATCGGTAGCGCTGCACGATCCAGGAATTTCGACCGTTCCAAAGCCGGAAGCCCTAGCGAGTTGCCGTTCTTCTCCAACGCCAAGAACAGCTTCGTTCCGAAGGTGTCTTCCCACTCGCCGGTATTCACGCGTCCCCGCCGGAGTCCAATCAAGAATGGCAGATGCTGAATCCCCACTGGGCAAACTTCCTCACAACCCCCGCAAGTGGTGCATTGAAACAAAGCCTCTTCCGATACATGCATGCCAACGATCGGCTGGTCTGCCGGACTCTCGCGCAGGTAATCGCGAACCCCAAGGATAATTTCCTTTGGATTCAGTATTTTACCCGTATTGGAAGCTGGACACTGTTCCGTGCAACGCCCGCACTCCACGCACGAAAATGCCTGAAGCGCATCGATATCGGTGACGTCCGCGCGGGCCACCAGCCCGACATCTTCGTCGCCTGCGAGCGGCGGAATCTGGCTGAAACCCGGCCGTTTGGCGAAGATCGCCGCCGGGCTCAAAATCAGGTGCAGGTGCTTCGTGTGCGGAATCAGAGGCAAAAAGGTGAGCAGCGCTACCGTGTGGATCCACCAATTTGCTTTACCTGCGAACGAACCCTCGGCAACGGCATAGCGCAGGAGATAGGTGATCATCAGCAGAAAGATCAACCCCGCAATTACGCCTGATTCCGTCGAGATTTTAGCCCCC
>CAXSIG010000061.1:5108-8875 GCA_964237255.1 uncultured Bryobacteraceae bacterium | reverse complement strand
TCCAAAACAAACCCAGAATTGACAGAGCAACTACCGCCGCGAATAGCGCAACAAACCCGTAATAGGTCTGCCCCGCGTACCCCGCTGAGCCGAGCAAACGAAGCCGAAATCCCTCTAATAGATGGCTGACGGTCACCAGCCCAAATGCCAGGAAGCCCCAGAAAACGAAAGCGTGCGCCAAGCCGGGCAAAGGCCGATCTCGAATCACTTTGCCCTGCAGCAAAACTTCCCAAACGAAGCCACCCACCCGCGGAGCGAGAGCTGCGAGTGCAAATCCCGGCTCCTTCCTGGAGCCTCGAATGATATGCACAATTGGTCCAAACCGCCGCCAAAACAGCGCAGCCGCGGCCGCGATTGACAGCGCCAATAGGATCGATTCCAGAAGGGTCGGCTGGCCCATATAAGGTCATCTCGACTCTAACATCGGTAAACTGATGGGTTGCCTATTCAACCTAAGCCTGGTGTGCCTAAAGCGATGCGCGTCATCGTTTCCGGCGCGGCTGGCTTCGTTCCTTCTCACATGTGCGACCGCCTGTTGGAAGAAGGCCACACCGTGGTGGGACTCGACAACTTCATTACCGGCGCCGATCGGAATCTGGCCCACTTACAAAGCCATCCGCGCTTTCGCTTCGTTCGGGCCGACGTCTCTCAGCCGTTCGAAATCGATGGCGATATCGATGCCGTGCTGCACATGGCATCCCCCGCGAGCCCGAAGGATTACCTGGAGAACCCGATCGAAACGCTTGACGTCGGGTCCATTGGAACACGCAATATGCTGGAATTGGCGCGCGACAATGGCGCGCGTTTCCTGCTGACGTCGACCTCAGAATGTTACGGCGACCCTCACGTCCATCCCCAAGTGGAGACGTACTGGGGAAACGTCAACCCTGTGGGTCCTCGCAGTTGCTACGACGAGGCGAAGCGTTTTGCCGAAGCCATGACTATGGCGTTCCACCGTAAACACGGTGTGCTGACCACCATAGCGAGGATTTTCAACACCTACGGTCCCCGCATGAAGTTGAACGACGGCCGGATTGTGCCATCGTTCATCGATCAGGCATTGCGCGGCTTGCCGATGACCATCTTCGGCGACGGTACGCAGACCCGGTCCTTCTGTTATGTAAGCGATCTGGTGGACGGTCTCTACCGTCTGCTGCTGTCGGACGAACGCTACCCGGTGAATCTGGGGAATCCGTCCGAAATGACTGTGCGGGAGTTCGCGGACGCCATCCAACGGATCTCCGGAAGCGATGTTCCTCTTGCGTTTTTCCCTCTTCCCGAAGACGATCCCAAGCAGCGGCGACCAGATATTACAAAAGCGAAAGAATTATTAGGTTGGAAGCCCGTGGTGAGTCTTGACGAAGGAATACGAAAGACGTTGGAGTACTTTACGATGCGTGTTCATACAGTAGAATCGAACTGAACCTATGCGAATTCCCCTTGCGATCTTGCTTTCCGCGACAGCCTTGTTGGGCCAGATGCCCCGAAAAAGCCCTCACGAAACAGTAACCGGTACGGTCGGAGGCGCCGAGATCACGGTGAGCTATGGCCGACCTTATATGAAAGGACGGTCGCTGGACAAGCTGGTACCTGAGGATCAGGTTTGGCGAGCGGGTGCGGATGAAGCCACGACATTTCGTACCAACAAGGACCTAATGGTGGGATCTCTGGCGGTTCCCGCCGGAACGTACGCGCTATTCTTCATGCCCCACGGTAAGACGGATGGAGAGTTAATCGTGAACAAAGTGTCCGAGCAATGGGGTTTGGATTACGACAAAAACAAAGGTCAGGATCTAGGTTCCACGAAAATGAAGATCTCGTCCGCTTCCGCACCGGCAGAGCAGTTTACGATGGCAATCTCAGGCGGCAATCTTCAGATGATGTGGGGGACATGGGTAGCCTCCGTTGCGCTGAAAGCCAAGTAAGTTCAACCGACTGCGATAAAAACCCGATCGTCTAACGCCGTTATCGGCGAATCGGAGAAGTTTCGCTCATAAGCCGTACAATAGCTTGTACATCGATGCAAAGCTTTGACCTGATGGTGATTGGATCCGGCCCGGCCGGTCAACGGGCGGCCATCCAAGGCGCGAAATCGGGGAAACGCGTCGCCATCGTCGAACAGCGCGAGGTCCTCGGCGGTGCGTGTATTAACACCGGCACTATACCGTCCAAAACAATGCGCGAGGCCGTGATGCATTTTTCCGGCTTCAATTTTCAATCGATCTACGGACAGAATTACCGCGTAAAAGAAAAGATCACCATGGCCGATCTTTCTTTTCGCGTCCAGCACGTGATTAAGACGGAAGTCGACGTTACCGCTGCTCAGCTTTCTCGCAACAACATAGAGGTTCTCACGGGTCAGGCAAGCTTCGTCGATACGACGCACATCCGTGTCACTAATTCGCGCGGATTCACCGACTACGAAGCGCCGATCATCATCATCGCTACCGGCACGAAACCGGCAACATCGGTCGCGGTTCCCATAAACGCTCGCACCATCATCAACAGCGACCAGATTCTCCAGATGCCGGAGATCCCGAAATCCATGATTGTGGTGGGGGGCGGCGTGATTGGCGTGGAGTACACCTGTATGTTCGCCACTCTGGGATGCCGCGTGATTTTGGTGGAAAAGCGCCCCAGGCTTCTGGAGTTCGCGGATTCCGAAATGGTGGAAGCGCTGTCGTACCATCTACGCGATCAACGCGTCACGATGCGTCTGAATGAAGAAGTGGAAAGCGTGGAGGAAGCTCCCAACGGCGGCGTCTTCGCCAATCTTCAAAGCAAGAAACGGCTGTCCGGCGATGCTCTGCTGTACGCGGTTGGACGGCAGGGCAACGTGGATGAACTGAATCTCGCAGCCGCCGGATTAGAGTCGGACAGCCGTGGACGCATCTCCGTGGATGCCGAGTTTCGCACAAAAGAGCGCAACATCTTCGCGGTGGGTGATGTAATCGGTTTTCCGTCGCTCGCCTCCGTCTCCATGGAGCAGGGCCGTAGCGCCGTGGCGAATGCGTTTGGTTCCGTAATTCATACAAATCCCGCATATTACCCGATCGGTATTTACACCATTCCCGAGATCTCTTTCATCGGCAAAACGGAAGAGCAACTGACGGATGAAGATGTGCCCTATGAAGTTGGTGTTGCGTTTTATCGCGAAATCGCGCGCGGCCAGATCCGGGGCGATACCACGGGCCGATTAAAACTAATCTTCCATCGCGAAACGCGGAAGCTGCTCGGCGTTCACATCATCGGCGAAGGAGCATCGGAGCTTCTGCATATTGGGCAAGCCGTCATGGTGCTGGATGGGACGGCGGACTACTTTGTCCAAACTGTGTTCAACTACCCCACCTTGGCTGAATGCTACAAGGCGGCGGCGTTCAACGGCTTGAATAAACTGGCTAAGTTCAGTTAAGCCGAAAAACACGATATAACAATGGGCACGAATATGAAAGTCGGTGTGCTGGCTGCGGACAACGTCGCGATCGGTTTGGTTGCGGACCACAAGGTCATTGGCAAAGTTCACATATCGGATGGGCTGCACTCGTTTTCGAACGCGGATGTGGCCTCCGCGCTTCGCGAGCGCCTGGAAAACGCGTGCGCCGCCGAATCGGTGAAATTGGAAGACTTAGAAGCCATAGGCGTTGGCGTCGCGGGCATCATTCGCGACGGCGTCATTGAAGAATCGCCTAATCTGCCGCAACTGAAAGGCTTGAAATTACGCGAGTCGCTGGAAGCGGTGGGCTTGCGAGGCGTTCACGTCCTGAACG
>CAXSIG010000061.1:887-5098 GCA_964237255.1 uncultured Bryobacteraceae bacterium | reverse complement strand
GCTGTCGCAGCCGGAATCGCGGCGACGCGCGGGCACTTGGAAAAACTGATTCGCGTCTGGAGCCTGGGCCATGGAGTTGGATTTGGCCGTTACCCTCAGACAGAGGGCACCAACGAAGGTGGACACATGGTGGTCAGCCTGGAGCCGAAGGAGCAGTACTGCGGCTGCGGCGGGCGGGGGCACCTGGAAGGCATCGTCGGCAATAGAAGTATGCGGCTGCGGTTCTTGGATTTGGAACCGGAGGAAGTGTTTGCAAATGCGGCCACCGGGGACCAGCGCTGCATCGCTTTCATCAAGATGTGGCATCGCGCGCTGGCCGCTGCAACGGCAACGTGCGTTCATCTGGAAGGCTGTGGCAAATTCTACATCTCCGGCATGAATGCTCACCATGTCGACACGGAAATGTTGCTCCGCTACCTTCATGAAATGGTGAAGATGTCACCATTGCAAGGAAGCGTTTTTGAAGTAGTATCGACACCCGATGAGATCGCCATTATCGGGGCCGCGCTGAACGCACAATTGGCGCGGTAACCAATGTTGCACGTTCTTGCGGCGCCGATCGAACTCCTGCTTTTATCGATCACCGCGGTCGCGGCTTTGTTCGATGTCAGGACCCGCCGCATTCCGAACTGGCTGTCTCTTGCCGGCTGTGCATCGGGTCTGGCTGCCAATACGACGCTTTCCGGATGGAATGGGCTCCGCAATTCCGCTTTGGGCTTGGCGATTGGCTTCGCTCTTTACTTTCCGCTCTGGCTTTTGGGCGCGCGGGGCGCTGGCGATGTAAAGCTTCTTGCGGCCGCCGGTTCGCTGATCGGCCCAGGTAACACCTTTGCACTTTTCGTTTTCGCGTCTTTGTTAGGAGGGGTGATGGCTCTCGGGTTGGTTGTAGTTCGGGGAGCAGTTATGAGAACCGCGGTAAATATCGCGGGCATTCTTTCCTCGTTTGTGCGTTTCCGCCGCCCCGACCTTACTCTCCAAACAAAAGGGAGCTTGCGACTTCCGCATGCGCCAGTTCTCCTTCTCTCCTCTATCGTTCTAGTATTAATACTAGTTACGTAAGGAATGCCTGAATCCGTTGTCGTAGATCCAATCCTGGATCTCCTAGGAAAAATGGAGAGCCAGATCTCTCGCATGGAGACCCCCGCTTCCGCCGAGAAGCGAAGTTCGACGCCAATCAACACTGGCGAGACGCAAGACTTCAGAACACTGAAAGAACAACTAGAGCAAACGGAGCAGCGCGCCGCCACTCAGTTACTCCTCTTTACAGAAGCTCTTGCAAAACTCAGGATCCAGATTCCTGAGTTGGTGGAGGACGCCATTGCGTCCCGATTCCTGGACGTCGAGGAGCGCTTCTATACGCAGGTGCGCGAAATTCAGGGTAGCGCCATGGAGAGCTTTCTACAAACATCGCAAGCCCGCGTAGGGACGCGAATTGCAGGGTTGGAACTGACTCTGGCGGAGCAATCCGCCGGAATGGCCGAAATGCGCGAGAACACTGTCAAAAGCGATCGCAACATCGATCGGCTCCTACAGGGTCTGGATCGGTTAACGGCTGAATTGATGCGCTTGGCCACACTTGCCGGAGTACCCGTTGTCAGTCGCCGTGTGGCGCAGCTCACGCCTGTTCCGCCGCCCATCTTCGGATCATCACCGCCGCCACTGAACGTCGAACCTCGGCCCGTATTCAGTGGTCCACCCGCAGAAGGCCGCCGGGCAGCTCTTGAGGACTTCGCCGAAGCGGAACCGGACACTGCCGGTCAGAAGAAAACATCCCGTCCGTCGGCGTTTCTTATTCCGGTATTGGTGGCAGTTCTGGTCATCGGTCTTGGCTATGTAGCCTGGCGGATTGTAGCGGGTGGTGGCTTGCATTTGCCTCGGAAGGAGGCAGCGAGCGCCGCATCCGCTCCTTCGACGGCCGAAACACAATTAAGGACTGCTGCGGATTTCGCCGCAGCCAAAGACTATGCCAAAGCGGAGAACATTTACCACGAGGTTCTTCGCCGCGAACCGGAAAACCGCACCGCCATTAAAGAATTGGCGAGCGTCCTTTTCAAACAACAGAAATACGAAGAAGCTGCAAACGTTTTGAAAACACTGCCCACCGGCAATTAATTAATGGTTTCCGTTCCGGTCAACGCGTGTTCCACAAGCGCTTCCATAGGGCATACTTCAAGAGCAGCCTCATGAGTCGCTTCCAAAACAACCAATGGCGCTTTTCCCGCTTCATAGGCCTCCAACCAGCGGGAAGCGCAGAGACACCAGCGGTCGCCGGCGCGCAGTCCGGGGAAGCCGAACTCGGGATGCGGCGTACTAAGGTCATTGCCGCGCGATTTGGAAAACCGAAGAAACTCGTCGGTCATCACGGCGCACACAGTGTGGCTGCCCAAGTCCTGAGGCCCGGTCTCGCAGTTGCCGTTCCTGGTCCAACCCGTCATTGGCTTGCAACTGCATTCCTGAAGGTTCCAGCCCATTATGTTGCGCATACAGTTCTGATTTTAGCGGCACAGCCGGGTCTGATGCCATGGCCGCAGTCGTATCAGGCGGGCGCCGGCGAATTACCCATCACAAACGCTTTTTCAGTCGCTGTCGAGAATCCCACCGCCCCGCTTGACCGAGCGGCAAAGCGTCTAACCTCTCAGATTTCCCGCGAGACCGGAATTCCGTTCTTACGTCCTGATGCAGCCAAGCCTACTGTGACGGTACGTTACGATCGGGCCGAAGGTAGCGACGAATCGTACAAGCTGTCCGTCACTCCGGCCGGCGCGACACTCACGGCTCCTAACGCGGCGGGAGTGCTTCGCGGGTTCGCAACGGTCGCACAACTTGTCGCCACGTCTGGTTCCGGCTTCGCAATACCGGCGGTCGAGATTGACGATCGTGCCCGATTTGGGTGGCGCGGACTCATGATCGATTCCTCGCGCCACTTCCTCTCAGTGGACGCAATCAAGCGCAACCTGGATGGCATGGCGTCCGTGAAGCTGAATGTTTTCCATTGGCATCTTGCCGATAATCAGGGCTTCCGGGTTGAATCGAAAGTGTATCCGAAGCTGCAGGGTCAGGGTTCGGACGGTTTGTTCTATACGCAGGATGAGGTTCGCGACGTCATTCAGTATGCGGCCGACCGCGCGATACGCGTTGTGCCGGAATTCGATATCCCCGGCCACACTACCGCGTGGTTGGTTGGGTATCCCGAACTTGCCGCTGGGTCCGGCCCCTTCGAGATCGGACGCACCTGGGGTGTATTCGACCCTGCGATGGATCCTACGGGCGAGTGGACCTATACATTCCTCGACAAGCTGATCGGCGAGATGGCGGCCCTGTTTCCCGACCCCTATTTCCACATCGGCGGAGATGAAGTAAACGGGCGGCAGTGGAACACGAACGAACGCATCACGGCATTCAAGCGGGAGCATGGGATGCTTGGCCCCGGCACGCCGACGAAAGCCCAACAGGTTGCATCGAATGACAAGCTGCAGGCTTATTTCAACAGCCGCATCGAGCCTTTGGTACGAAAGCACGGAAAGAAGATGATGGGTTGGGATGAAATTCTTTCGCCCGAACTTCCGAAGACGATCGTGATTCAATCGTGGCGAGGTCAGAAGTCGCTGGGCGATGCGGTACGCCAGGGGTTCAGCGGTTTACTCTCATCGGGATACTACTTGGATCTCGCGCAACCGGCGCGGCAACATTACCTGATCGATCCGCTTATCGATCCGAAGACATCGCAACCGATCAGCCTTACCGCGGATGAGCAAGCACGCATTCTGGGAGGCGAAGCTTGCATGTGGAGCGAGTATGTCACGGAAGAGACGGTCGATTCGCGTATCTGGCCCAGAATGGCGGCTATTGCGGAACGATTCTGGTCGCCGGCGACGACGCGCGATTTGGACTCCATGTATACGCGACTCGAGATGGTAAACCGCAAGCTCGACTTCCTGGGTCTGCATCACAATTCAAACTACGGCCCGATGCTGGAGCGCCTGGCGCCCGGCGCGGACCTGCGAACGCTTGCTGACGTTGTCGAGCCCGTGAAGGGATATGGCCGGAGCGGCAGCGGGCACAAGTACACACAGTAAACAGCATTAAACCGATTGGTGGATGCGGCGCGTCCGGAAAGCGTGTTGTCCAGGCACTTTGCGCAGACGGTCGCGGCGAAAGATTGGAGTGCGGTGAGGGCACAGTTAATCGCCTGGCACAGCTATCGCTTACCG
>CAXSIG010000061.1:0-877 GCA_964237255.1 uncultured Bryobacteraceae bacterium | reverse complement strand
ATCTAAACCGTTTAGGCGCCATTGGATTGCAAGCTCTGGATTATCAGATGAAAGGCCAGCATCCTCCGGCGGAATGGAAAACCGAACTCACCGCTATGAGAAAGCCTCACGCGGAACTGCTGCTGATGCCTGTAGATGCGGTGCTAGCGTTGGTTGGAAATCTTCCATGAATCGGTGCGAAAGCTAGAAGCCGGCAATCCCTCGCGGTTGTAGAGCGTCACAGTTGGACTGTCTTCCCAGGCGTAACGAACGGCCATCGGCTCCGGTACCGAGTCGCTTGTCACCACAACGCTGTTGCCTTCGATCTTTGCGTCGGCTGGGACGAACCGGCGATCGGCTCCTGCGACTGTAAATCCGCTGAGCGTGCCGCCTTTCGCCTGTAAGCCGGTTCCCACGTGATCGAACCACAACTGAGCGCGCGCGCCCATCACCGTCATCTCGCGAAACGCCGGTCCGGAGTATTCGATCTTGTCGCCATAGAGTTCCGCGCGCGCGATCAAGGCCAATCGGTGACCTACCTCCTGTTTGTTGGTCGGGTGGATGTCGGTCGGGTTACCGACATCGATTGCTAAGGCTTGGCCGGTATTTCGCAGCTCAAGCGTCTTGGTCTGCGATTCACGCAGCAGCGGCCAGAATGGATTGGCCTTATAGTTCCCGAGTTGCACGAAATAGAACGGAAAGCTTCCCTGCCCCCAAGCGTCGCGCCAGCTTTCAATCATCGCAGGGAACAGACGGCGGTAGAGCCAGGCATCGGCGGCGTTCGCATTCGCCTCGCCCTGATACCAGAGCACGCCTCGGATGGCATACGGAGTCAGCGGCGCTATCATCGCATTCCACAACCCGCTTGGGGTGTTTGGGTGTCCCGGACACCCCAAGC
>CAXSIG010000060.1:2439-14725 GCA_964237255.1 uncultured Bryobacteraceae bacterium | reverse complement strand
TCGGCTCCTCAGCCTTTTTGACTCTCGTCATCTGGTCTCCATTCGAGCAGATCGCGAAGGATTCACCTAAACAACGCCGCGGTTCCGCAATAACCGACCTGAATCAGAACGCGTAACATCGGTGCCGTCGGTCCTTTTCGGGTCGCGGTCTTACTCGAGAGATTCTACGCATTATGGCGCTCCAAACTACTCATCTCGCAGAGCAACCATCGGATCGATTCGCGCCGCTCGACGCGCCGGAAACCAACACGCGACTAACGCTACCGAAAGTAAGACCGCCACCACTGTCGATAGAGCCATTGGATCGCTTGCCAAGGTGCCGAAAAGAAAGCTTGCGATGATACGTCCCCCAGCCAACGCAGCCGTAACTCCGACAAATAACCCACCGAGCACGGGTCGGATCCCCTGCCGCAGAACGAGCATCGAAACCTGAGAAGCCTGCGCGCCCACCGCGATTCGGACTCCAATCTCCACCTTCCGCCTGGCGACGCTATACGAAATTACGCCGTAAATCCCGAGGCACGCTAAAAGCAGTGCCGTGCTCGCGAACACTCCGATCAACAACGTTTGGAATTTTCTGCGGCTTATGGATTCCGATAGGATCTCCCGCATCGTAAGCACGTTTGCTAACGGCAGTTGCGCATCCACCTGGCGCATCGCGGACCGAAGTACATTCGTCATCGCGGAAGCATCCTGCGATGTTCGCACGACATAAGTGGCATTGCCCCACACACCGCCCTGCCAGTATTCTCCGTCCCAATACGGAACATATACAGTCATGGTTGGCCGCTTCTCCAGGCTCTCCGAGCGGACATCGGCAACCACCCCGATCACCTCCACCCATCCGGTGCGAGGATCGTTCCGCACTTGCTTTCCGAGCGGACTCTCACCCGGCCAGACGTTGTGCGCCGCGCTCTCCGATATCACTGCAACTTTATGCGTGCGATCTTGCGAGGTTGGGAACCGACCTTCCCGCAAGGCGACTCCCATGGTCTGAAAGTAGTGCTCGCTAACAAACCGGAATTGGGCCTTTGGCCGCTCCGCCCTAGTGCGCGTATCGCCTTCTTTGCTGATCACGTCTCCCCAGACCTGAGCCTTTAGAGGAAGCGAACTGACCAGTCCAGCCGACCGCACGCCGGGAAGCGTCTCAATCTTCTCGAGCGCCCGCTGATGAAATAATGCGCGCTGGTCGTCGGTCCGATAATTCGCGCTGGGAAGCGTGAGATCGGCGGTGAGGATTCGATCCACGGCATAACCCGGATCAACGTTCATCGCCCGGAGGAAACTTAAACCAAACAGCGCGGCCATGATGAGAAGGATCGTGCTGAGCGCCACTTCCAGGCCCACCAGCCATTCGCGCGACCTCAGCTTTGCGCGTCCCTCCGTCGCGGAGCGAGAGCCGGACCGAAGCGCATCCGCTGGATCGACATTCGTCGCGTGAAGTGCCGGCCATAAGCCGCAAAGAATCGCACAGCCCGCGGATACGCAAGACGTGAATAGCAGTGTCACCAGGCTGACGTGTACTTCGTCCAGGCGAGGGAGCCCCGCCGGAGCAGTCGCTACCAAGAGCCGCACTCCTCCGAAAGCCAGGAGTACGCCAAGACCTCCACCCGCCATCGCAATGAGCAGGCTTTCCGTGAAGATCGGCCGGAATAACTGCCCGGAAGCGGCCCCAAGCGCCCGGCGAATGGCGGCGTCTCGCGTTCTATCGTTCGCGCGGACCAGCATCAAATTGCCCAAATTGATGCAGACGATGAGCAGAACCACGCCGACAGCGACAAGCAGTAGCTGTAATGCGGTCCGCGATCCGCCCGTCACCTGCTCCTGGAGCGGATTGAGATGAGCTCGTAACGAGATCTTCATGTCGCGCCCGGCATCTACAAGAGCTGATGTCATCTCCTCCTCTGCCCTCAATGGATTTACGCCCGGCCGTAGCCGGATCAATGAAGCGAAGTTGAACTGACCGACGCGCCTCAGTCCCGCCCACTTCAAGCCCATCGGCTTGAATATATCGGCGCGCTTGGGGAACTGGTTGAGTGGCCCGATTTGTTCCCCGGACGGGAAACGGAAGTCGGCCCGCAGAACTCCGATCACGATATGCGGTGCGCCATCGAGAACAATCGATTTTCCGACAATCCCCGGATCTGCCCCCAACCGCCCTTGCCACAGAGAGTTGCTAATGACAACAAACCGATTTGCGCCCGGCTGGTCGTCGCTTGCAACGAAAGTGCGTCCCAGCTGCGGCTCAACGCCTAGGACCTGAAACACCGGCCACGTGCAGGTAGCGCCCTCGATCCGTACTGGATCGCCTTGGCCGGTAAGGTTGAACGAAGCGGGATTTAACAACGCTCCCGACTCGCAGCTTCTGCACTGTTCCTGCCACGACCGGAAATGCGCCGCGTTTACGGGAAGCAGTGAATGTAACGCTGCTAACTGCGGCGCCGACTCCGCTGCGGCGTAGAGCCGCCCGGGTTCTTTGTATGCAAGCGGCTGCAGCAAGACACCGTTCACAACCGAGAACATCGTTGTAACAGCGCCGATCCCGAGTCCGAGGGTTAGAATCGCGAATGTCGTGAATGCTTTTTCGCGGACGAGAATACGGAGCACAGGGCTCATACTGCTTAATACTTTCACGGCTGCCGAAAGTTACAATCACAACGGCCGCACTCAAACCCACCGGCACATCGGACCGGGCGTCAACTTCGTGAGAGCTAATGCCTCAGATACGCACTCGACGAACGAAAACAAGTCATAATCTTCAAGATGGAAATTCTGGACGGAAGAGTCGCTATCGTCACCGGTGGGACGGCGGGCGTGGGCCGTGGTATCGCAAGCGAGCTTGCGCTCAGTGGGGCGCGCGTATTTGTGACTGGCCGCTCAGTCCAAGCCGGCAAGCGCGACGACTCGCGGATCACTGAAATTTGTTGCGATCACCGGGAGGATGAACAGGTTGCGGCTGCATTCGCGCGCGTGGCTAAAGAAGCTGGTGACGTAGACATTCTCGTCAACAACGTTTGGGGAGGCTATGAGCGGATGATAGAAGACGGTGTGTTCACGTGGAGCAAGCCATTTTGGGAGCAGCCGATTGGCGTTGGGATGCCATGTTTGATGCCGGCGTGCGCGCCCACTATTACGCGAGCCAACTAGCAGCCCGATCAATGTCGGCGGTCGGGCGCGGACTGATTGTGAACATCTCGTTCTGGGCGGCGCAGAAGCACATCGGCAACGTCGCTTATGGCGTGTCAAAAGCAGCGACTGACAAAATGACTGCAGATATGGCCACTGAACTACGGCCCCATGGCGTCGCGGTTGTGTCCTTGTACCCAGGACTGGTCCGGACCGAGAAGGTGATGCAAGCTGCGGCATGGCTCGACCTCACCAATTCGGAATCCCCCGAGTTCATTGGACGAGCGATAACCGCGCTTGCCGCAGACCCAGAGGTAATGCGATATACCGGAGGAGTGCACGTGGCGGCGAGTCTGGCGATCGACTATGGCTTCAGCGACATTGACGGCAAGGTTCCGCGCCCGCTAACTCTCGCCGATGTCTGAGGAAAATCAAAGTCGCAATAGACGGCAGATAGACGCTGGATGGTCAGATGCATTCGACGTTGTCAAGGAGCTTGGATGCAGCTTGCCGAACGTGGAGGCGACCACGAAATACGACGGCTCGCCTGTGCTGAAGACTCATGGCGCCTTCATGGCTGGTTTGGCTGTGCACGCATCAGCAGAGCCAGACACGCTCATTGTGCGAACCAAACTTGAGGAACGAGAAGGTCTTCTTGAGGACGCACCCGAAACATATTACGTCACGGACTACTATCGACGTTATCCGGTAGTTCTAGTCCGGCTGTCGCGCCTGAATCGTGATGCCCTTCGCGAGTTGCTCACGGGATCATGGCAGATGACAGTCGAGAAACGCCGAACAGCCCGCCGCGCAACGATAGAGAGGCTTCGAAGGACAGAATAAGAGTCAATCGTGTCTACCTCATGACAAGCTTAAGCAACAAGTGATGATTAACGAGATCAGAATTTCGCTTCGTTCGCTTTTCAAAACTCCCGGATTCATGCTCGTCGTAATTCTCACGCTCGCGATCGGCATCGGCGCGAACACCTCTATCTTCAGCGTCGTTAACGCTGTGCTCCTTCTCCCAAGCGGTATCTCGCATCCGGAACGAGTTGTCGCGGTTCGCGTTAAGTACGACAAACTCAACCTTTCCAGCATCTCCGTTTCCGCTACGGACTTTGCCGACGTTCTTCGCAGCACACAGACATTCCAGCACGCCGCCATTGTTGACCAGGCGGATTTCGCCTATTCGGGGGCTGGCTTGCCCGAGCGACTGCAAGGCGCTCTGGTATCCGCGCAGTGGTTCGCCGTCTTCGGGGCGAAGCCGGAACTCGGGCGGGTTTTTAGCCCGGAGGAGGATGATCCGAGCGCCAATCAGGAAGTCATTCTCTCCCACTCCACGTGGAATCGCCTGTTCGGCGGCGATCCCGGTGTGCTTGGAAGGTCGATGGAACTTGATGGCAAGCTTTACCGGGTCATCGGCGTCATGCCTCCGGAATTTCGGCAACCCATTCAAACGGATCTTTGGACGCCTCTTGCGCTTGCCCCCAAAGAGTTCGGAGAAAGTAACCGCTTTAACGAAAGTTATTTCGCGGCCGCGCGGCTGCGGCCCGGCGTCACCTTTGAACAAGCGAATTCCTCCGTTCACGTGCTCTCAGATTTAGTGCGAGGCGGCAACGATTCCGGCGCCTACGCGCGCTCCGCCGCGTGGGGTATGTTTGCGGTCCCGATCACCGACTTTCTCGCGGGCGATACGAAAAAGCCGTTGCTCGTTCTGCTAACGGCAGTTGGGTTCGTCTTGCTCATCGCCTGCGCGAACATCGCGGGCCTGATGCTTGCACGTGCATCGGGCAAAACGCGCGAGTTCGCCATTCAGTCGGCACTTGGCGCAGGGGCGTGGGATTTGATTCGACGTTGCCTGTGGGAAAGCCTCCTGCTTTCTTGCGCCGGCGCCGCGTTGGGACTGGCGTTCACTTTTTTCGGAATTCGAGTCCTGCTTTCTCTCGCGCCAGAGAGGCTTGCGGCAGGACTCGTTATCCCCGTCAATGGACGCGTTTTGCTCTTCACCGCGGTCGTCTCTGTTTTTTCGGGCCTGCTCTTCGGTTTGGCGCCCGCGCTCCAAATCGCGCGCAAACAATTCGGCGATTTGAAGGATGGCGGAAGGTCGGGTACAGCAGGTCACGGTCGCCAAGCCGCACGAGCGGTGTTAGTGGTGTCCGAAGTTGCGTTAGCTCTCGTGCTTCTTGTCGGAGCGGGGCTATTCGTGCGGAGCTTATCGCGAATTCAGCAGATCGGTACGGGGTTCAATCCAGCGGGAGTTGTGGTCGGCACGCTGGCGCTTCCTAAGAGTCATTACGAGGGGCCAGAGAAACAAGCGGCTTTCTTTCGCGATGTTACCGAACATCTTACAAAAGCCTCGGGCGTCACGGCCGCCGCTGCCGCTATTCCCGTTCCTTTCAGCGGTGGTATGAGTTCCGGCTCGTTCAACATCGAGGGATTGAGCCTGCCGCCCGGAGAACCGGAGCCGCATGCCGATGTACGCTCCGTAGGTCCGGGCTACTTCCAAGCTATGTCCATCCCGTTGCGAGCGGGGCGTGTATTTGCGGATGGCGACCGCATTGGCACGGAGCCCGTCGTAATCGTCGATGAGAACCTTGCGCGTCAATATTGGCCAAATCAAAACCCGGTTGGAAGACACGTTCGCCGCGGTTCGCGAGGTTCCTGGTCGACCGTGGTTGGAGTGGTGAGCCACGTGAAACAATCGGATCTGGCGGGAGAGACCGGTAAGGGCGTTTACTACGCTCCGACGTATCAAATGCCTCGACCTTATAGTTCCTTTGTCTTAAAGACCGAAGGCGACCCTGCCCGATTAGCAACCACTCTGCGGGAGGCGGTCCATGCAGTTGACCCAAGTCTGCCTCTTTCCCAGGTTAAGACGCTGCGAGACATGGTTGCGAGTTCGCTCGATGCGCGTCGCTTTGTAGTTGTGGTGCTCGGCTTCTTCGCTGCGGTCGCCCTGGCAATGGCCGGACTGGGTTTGTACGGCGTCGTTAGTTACGCCGTCGCGCAACGCACGCAAGAGATTGGAATC
Source organism: uncultured Bryobacteraceae bacterium (assembly GCA_964237255.1). Classification (GTDB taxonomy): domain Bacteria; phylum Acidobacteriota; class Terriglobia; order Bryobacterales; family Bryobacteraceae; genus JALYXI01. The sequence continues at coordinate 8,568 of CAXSIG010000060.1, read as the reverse complement.
CGCATGGCTCTAGGCGCGGAGCGGCGCGGGGTTTTGGCGATGGTGGCTTGGCAAGGTGTAAAGTTGGCGGGAATCGGAGTAATCGCCGGATTCGCTGCGGCGGTTGCGCTCGGCCGACTTATCGCAAGTCAACTCTTTCAGGTGAGCCCGTTCGATCCGATCACCTTCGCACTTACCGCAACGGTCCTGATCACGACCGCTTTGTTGGCGAGCGTGATTCCAGCGCGGCGCGCCTCGAAAGTGGATCCCATGGTGGCGCTGCGGTACGAATAGACGCTAAGCGCGTGCAATATGGTAGGGACTAATATGGTCGGCATCTAAGGACGGGGCAACGTGCGATCCGCTCTCGAAAGACTATGAATCACCAACCAGGGTCTAAGTTCTCTTCAGGGTCCGTGTTCGGCCAAGAAGAGGCTGAGAAGACTACCGCCATGCCGAAGCCCGACGTATCGAAAATGGGCTACAATCCCGCCAATTTTGCCTACTGGATTGGAGAAAAACCGTGGGTTCCCGGATATTGGGTTTACTACGCAGTCAGCTTCTACGACGCGAGAAGTGGAGTTGAGTCAGCACGGTCTGATTGGTGGGGTCCAAAGTCCGACCCAAAGAAACTGTATGGGGGATTCGGTCTGATCAGGATTCCAACGGATCCTACCGGACAAGCGACGGCGCGTCGTATCTGGCGCAAGTTCACAGAGCGCGACGAGAAAGTGATTCATGAGATTCCAGACAACGTGACAACGAAGTATCAGGACGACGTTCGCTGAATAAAACGAGGAAATTCGGTCTTACGGAGTGCCGCCGACACGCGCCGAATGCCGACTGCCCGCCGGCCATGAGAGCGTCATAGGTGGCGTCTGTTTATCCTACGACGCCTCACGGAGACCGCCGTACTGCTAAATCCGCTCCAAATTCAAAACCGACGAGTATCGACCGTGCTATCGGACCGAAATCCGTACCCGTTTCAACCCTTCAGCCAAAACGTTGTCGGGTCCGCCGATGTAGTACTCCGGTACGGGCTCGACGATGGCGTCCGGGCGCTCCGTGGCCATCGAATAGACGGCCGTCTGACTGGAAGGATGCCATTGATGCGATGCGAAGCCGAAGGGACGTCGCACCAAGGGCGACTTCGTGCGTGTTCGCGCTCCCGCCGGCGCTCGGGGTGCCTAGGAGCGTAACGTTCTTCATCCCTTTTATCCCTGCCATCGATTTGCGTCACAAATGGAAACCCGTCGATGAGAAATGCACTCCGATCCGACTTGAAAGCAGTGACACGCTCGCGGTCTGGTTCAAGCAGAAATGGAAGGTAGCCCCCTTCTGGTAATTTGTAGCCCGTGACACCAGAATGGCCGTCTATGCCGAGTGCCATGATTTTGTGAATTTCGATCCCTAGTTCGTCCACCAACATCCCGCGGCCTGCTGGACCTTGGCAATAGCGCCGTCGAAATCGGCACGGTTGGCGTGACGATACGACCACCGCTCGTCCAGCGCGACCTTGAGATCGTTTAGTACCTGTCGTATCGCCGAGGGATCGAGTTTAGCTTGGCTCTGCTCGCCTCCGCGTAAGGCTAGAACGTCGAGCGCGTAAGTAACAAACGCAGTTCGGGCGACCCTTACAAAAGAAGCAATGCAGCAAGTACGGATCGAGCGCGTTGCGAGTTCGCCCCGAATTGTAGCCGATGCACGCCCCAGTTGTAAACGAGTCTCGGGCGTTGACACTCTTGGGCCAGGACGCCCCCCTCTGACCTCGGTTCACCAGCCACTTACCTCGCAGTTGATGGCCAAATTTCAGTGGCTAATCCGACCCCTCAAGAGAGCTTCGTATCGAGGCCTGCACGAAGTATGTCGCGATCGTTGAAGCGAGACCCGCCTGGAGCACGATTCGCGAATGCTGCGGTAAGCAAAGAACAAGTAAAACAATAGCTAGAGCACATCCTGCGAAATGCGCGATATCAGGCAGGAAATCGGGCCAATTCACGACAGTGTGGGGCGTCAGTCTATTCCGCAAATCTTTCCTGAATTGAGGTCCAAGAGACAGCTGCGGCGCGGCTGTCGCAAGCCGGTCGTCAAGGTTTCGCTGAATTTCCGAAAAGCTCCGGCAGATCTCACAACAGGAAATGTGTTCGTCCACCTGTCGGTGTTGGTTGGCGGATAACGGTTGAACGAATGAATCCAGCAATCCTTGTTGAGCTTCACAGCAATTCATGGCGTTGTTCCTTCATCATCTCGCCAAGCGCAAGCCGCGCTCGATGAAGATGGCTTTTCACCGTGCCTTCCGGTATCCCTAGCATCTGCGAAACCTGGCTGACACTCCTGTCTTGCAGGTAAAACAGCGTAATTACGGTTCTTTGGATTTCAGACAGGCGTTTCACGTAATGGGTAAGCTCCACGTCATGGAAATCTCCTCCTTGAGCGGCGGCCGGCTCGCTAGCATGATCGAGCGGGATGGTTTTCCGATAACCTTCGGATCGTAGCGCGGATAAACATGTGTTTCGCGCAATTGTGTAGAGCCACGTTCCCGGCGAGGCGCGTCGATCGTAATTAGGTAGCGCTTTCCAGACCTTTAGAAAGATATCTTGCGTGACTTCTTCCGCGCGATACCCATCCCTCAAGAACGCCACCGCCATTTTGTATACCTTTTCCCCATAGGCGTCCAGCAACAACTCCAGCGCTTCCGAATAGCGCCGCTGTTGCAGCAAAAGGTGGACGTCATCCATTTATCACGTTATTACTCGTGAGCGGGCTTGCGGGTTGCAATACAGTAACGAAGATTTTCCTTATGCGCCTGCAACCCAGGCCTTACCGTCACGAGTATAAAGCGGCAGGAGAACGAATGAATATCACGCCAGACATGGAAGTCGTAGCCGTAGTGATCGCGCTAATTGGATACTCGGGCTATCGCGAATGGCTCCGTCAACAACGCAGGACCCAAATCCACCAAGAGCGCTTGGCCGCGATAGAAAAGGGCATCGATCTACCTCCCCTCGATCAGGAACAGAAGCGCCGTTCGTGGAACGTACAACGAACCCTCATGCTTGCGGGATTGATTTGGCTTTCATTGGGGATTTGCTTCTTCGTAACGATGTCCGTCGTAATAGCTTCACCGGCAAACGCTAAGTTAGAGATTCCGCCCGGCATTCAGTGGATCGGTCTTGGTCCTTTCGCGATAGGCATCTCTCACCTGGTGGTATATCTCGTCGGTAAATCAAAGGAGCAATAGAGGCGGCGATGAGAAAACTCCTTGTTCTTACAGTTCTTTGTGGGGGGGGGCCGGGGGGCCGGTCGAACCGATTACCGCAAGAAGAGGTGCGTTCCGCTCCCACGAGATCGTAGCGCTTGGTAATGTGGAGTTCCGCGGTAATCAACAGAGCCATGCGTTTCAGATCTCGTTAATCCGCGATCCCCGATTTCCCGCCTTGGTGAGAGACATCGTCGTGGAATTTGGAAACTCCCGTTATCAGGGTGTCCTTGATCGTTTTATACAAGGAGATAATGTTGACAACGAGTCATTGCGGCGTGTATGGCAAGACACAACCCAAGTGGAATACGAGTGGGACCTGCCGATTTACGAAGCGTTTTTTCGTGCCGTGCGCAGCAGAAACGCTTCTCTGCCTCTATCTCGCCGGTTGCGTGTTTTGCTAGCCGATCCACCAATTAATTGGGAAAACGTCCACACTCTCCAAGACCTGCACCAAGCAATGGGCGACCGCGATGCCTATGCGGTCGATGTAATCCGGCGGGAAGTGTTGGAAGAGCACCGGAAGGCCCTTGTAATTTTCGGGGGCCAACACCTGATACGACGAAACACTCTGCCTGGCGTGGTGGACGAATGGGCAAGTGGGCTGGTAGCGCGTCTTGAAAAAGACAAGCTCGCGAAAGTCTTTACCGTACTTCCGGAGACACGAAAGGACTTGACCTCGATACAACCCGACATCGCATTGTGGGACGTGCCAAGCCTCGCGATCCTGCACGGCACGATTTTGGGCGAAGCCCTTTGGGATAACCGTCCCAATCGGCGCGCCGTGCGAACAGAGGATCAGGCGGAGGCGATCCTGTACCTTGGTCCCCCTTCCTCAATGACATCGTCTCAACTATCGCCTTCCCTCTGCTCCGACCCCGCTTACATAAGCATGCGGACGCATCGGCTCAGCTTGGTTCCACCGCCACTAGGTCTTGCCTTCAGTCTGTCTGACCAGTTGAAGCAATACTGCGCCGCCGCGATCAAAGTGGAAAGGGACTTAAATCACGCTGGTCATCAGCTTCCAATGGCAGGTGACCCAAGCGCGAATCGGCGTCTCGGTGCGCTTATGAAAGCTCGGCTAAGAAGAAGGCCCGGCCACAATCGGCTGAGCGAATACTAACCTGTATCCGTTCAGATCCGTTACATCAAATTCCAGCATCCCATGTTCCTGCGTACAAAGCGGACGCGATATTTCGACCTCCGGTAAGGCCGAGTACTCCTCGTACAAGGCCGTCACATTGTCCGTTACGATGTACACATTCCACGCCTCGCGCTCGCGCCGCAACGGATCATCAGGCGCTGAGTAGCCAGGTTGCTGTTGCAAAAATATCTCGATCTCATCGCGACGCAGGATCGCGAAACCGGGCGGATAGTACTTGCAGGCAAATCCGAGACGCTTGTACCAATCCATCGTTGGCTCGATGTTGCCAACCAGCAACACCGTTGTCGAATTTAGCAACGCCGCGCGGTCCGCTATCTGCGCGCGTTCACCGGTTTTCATTGGCGTTGAGCATAACACGCCGAAAGGCATCCTGCCTTGCCCCACAGGATTCGGAATATCCAGGACTTGTCTGGTGTAATTGCTACCAGCCGTAATGCATTGCGCCGTGACTTTCCAAATCTCGGACCGATTTTCGTCTAAGAGGACTTTCTGAAGGTAGCCGCTTACCAAGCGCCCCTGCTGGAAGCCGGGTCGATGGACGCGCTCGCGCTGATCGCAAGACAAATCGAGCGATGTGAGGATGAGGGGGTCACAATTCTGTGTTGTCCGGAAGCAATCCTCGGCGGCTTGGCCGATTATAGTAGAAATCCCGCCAAGTTCGCGATTGCGGCCCTCAGTCTCAGTTCCGTTCTTAGGCCTTTGGCAAGCCAGTTCGTCACAACCATCGTCGGCTTCACCGAACAAGCAGAAGGAGACCGTCTTTACAACTCTGCGGCGGTGTTTCATCGAGGAACAGTGGCCGGCGTGTATCGCAAACTCCATCCGGCAATCAATCGATCCGTTTATCAGGCTGGCTCTGACGTACCCGTATTCAAGGTCGACAGCCTTAGGTTCGGCATTGTGATCTGCAACGATTCCAACTACCCCGAGCCTGCCAGGCTAATGGCCGCTCGTGGCGCTACAGCATTGTTCGTGCCGACGAATAATGGTCTGCCTTTTGACCGGAATGGAGAGAAGATTGTAAGACACGCGAGAAGCGTCGATATTGCCCGGGCGGTGGAAAATGGGATATCGGTGATCCGGGCGGATGTAGCAGGCCGCAATGAAGAACTGCTGTCCTATGGCTCATCTGGAATCGTCGACTCAAGCGGGAGTGTGGTCAGGACGGCGCAACCTTTGAACGAAGAGTTATTGGTCGTCGAAATCGATAACGCGCCCCGATGTTTAAGCCAATAAATAGTGAGGCTGAAAGGTTGCTACCGCCTCGGTTGCGGCGAGGGGATCGCGTCCGGTTTGTTTCCCCGGCCAGCACACCCGAGCGGGAGAGCGTGGCCGAAGGTGCTCGGATTGTAGAAAGCTGGGGCCTTATTGTCGAAATAGGAGCGCACGCTTTTGACAGAAACGGTCACTACCTGGCCGGCAAGGATGAGCACCGGCTTGCCGACTTCAACGAAGCGTTGCGTGACCCTGGAGTACGCGCGATCTTCGCGACCGTGGGCGGCAAAGGCTCCTACCGGATCACACATGGGCTCGACTTTGCAGCCGCCTATCGCGATCCGAAACCAGTGATCGGGTTTAGCGATGTTACGATTCCGCACTTGGCTCTTTTGGAAAGAATGCCGCATCGCAGGACTGCACGGACCACGCGTTGCATCGAACGGGAATCATTATGGGCCCGGTTCGGCCGATTCATTGAGGCGCGCTCTGATGGAGCCGGAGCGGCTCA
>CAXSIG010000060.1:1908-2429 GCA_964237255.1 uncultured Bryobacteraceae bacterium | reverse complement strand
GATCCGAGCGCTAACGGAGGCAACGATCCGCACGCCGGAGCGGCTCACGATCCGTCGGGACGATAGTGAAATAACGGCGAGGGTAATCATTGATGGAACCGCAAACGGTATCTTGATGGGCGGCAATTTAGTCATGATTGGACGAAGTATTGGATGGACTTGCCCAAGCTTCTCCGGTGCAATTTTGCTGATCGAAGCCGTCGATACATTTATCGGTCAAATCGACGCGACGCTTACTCAACCTCGGAGATCGGGATGCCTTGAAGGATTGCGCGGAGTTGCGGTTGGCCAATTTATTCGCTCGGCTGAACCAAAACGAGGGAAGTGGTCAATCATCGACGTGCTCTTTGATCAACTGGCGGAACTTGGCGTTCCCGTACTTGGCGGCCTGCCGATCGGGCATGGACCACATCCGCCGACGATTCCGCTTGGAACAATGGCGACACTCAATACCGCTACTGGAACTCTTACCATTGACCCCGGTATTCGCTAAACGAACGCTTCGTTCACCAGAGCCACGC
>CAXSIG010000060.1:0-1851 GCA_964237255.1 uncultured Bryobacteraceae bacterium | reverse complement strand
AGAAAGTAGCTAAGCACCTCAGTCGGCTGAGCGTTCACCCAGATGGTTCCGCTTGAGCCATTCCCACTGAGCAACGCTATCGCATCATCTTGAACATCGAGCACCATTCGCAGTTGGGCAGCCGCATGATTCCAAACCTCCAAAGGCTGCGGCCGCGGTGACTTTGTCTCTAATGTCAGTAATTGCTCCGGCAGAAAGCCAAGGGCTGATTGGCAAGCCGGTTCAGCGTTCCGGAGAAAAGGACCACAAGGCAGAAAGCCTTGGCCAGCGCTAAGCCTGGTTCATCCTAAACGCTGCCGGACTAAGCAGGATCGTGCCGTCGTGCTGCTCCGATCAGATGGTGTATTCGGATAGCAGTGAATCAACCCAAGCGCAGTGATCGAGATCTTTCATTTTCAAATCTGTTAGAAACCACTGTTCCCAGCGACTACCTTGAATGTGGGAGGAGCGGAATTTATTCCGGCCGGGCAAATCAAACAGGACGAGTTATACGGAGAGGCAGCTAACCAATTTGGCCCCGCACTCGAACGGCTTGCAAGAGCCTACGAAGCTGATCCGGAAAAACAGCGCGACCTGAACCAAGATATTCACTTCCAATTGTGGCGAAGTTTTCAGCGGTATGATGCCCGCTGTTCCTTGCGAACCTGGATTTACCGTGTAGCACACCACGTAGCGGCCTCCCATGTGATTCGCGAGCGTCGCACCTTTTCGGCTCTTGTAAGTCTAGAAGAACTCGAAAAGCTTCCGGACAACACCTCCAGCTCGGCTACCGCCGACCGGCGATTAAATCTAGCCCGGCTCTCGGCCCTGATTCAGAAGCTCAAACCGCTTGATCGCCAAGTCATCATTTCTTATCTCGAAGACATGGATGCGGAAACGATTGGTGAGATCACGGGTTTGTCTGCCGCGAATGTTGCCATGAGGATCCATCGAATCAAGAACGTCTTAACAAAGCGGTTCCACGAAGGAGGGAACAATGCAAGATGATTCGCCAGGCGAGGTACCAAAAACTATTTGGCTGAACCAGCCAACGGAGACGCCAACAATGACAGCAAAACTAGTTCAACAGAGGTCGCGTTACCTTCGCGCCAGGACTCGCAGAAAGCTATTCGGAATCCTAGCCGGGCCGCTCGCGAGTGGCTTTTTCTACGCCTACTCGATTAGAGAATTCCCGTCGCTTAGACAAATACTGCATCCACTGTTCTTCGTTGCGCTTGCCTGGAGCTTTGCCGGACTGTACTTTCTGAATCGAGGATTGTGGCCCGCGATGATGCCGGGGGATGCCGGGCTTAGGAACGGTCTGGAGTTTTGTAGAAAAGAGATCGAGCGTCAGCGTGAGTTCGTTCGTCGCGCTCTTCTGTGGTCGTTCGGGCCGATGCTGCTCGCTATAAGCGCGTTCATTCTAGCTCTAGTAATGGTTAGTACGAGAGATCGCGGGATTTTTCCGAACGGACTCCCTTTCATAACTGGAATCGTTGTCTGGATTGTCGTGTATTTCATCTCTAGATTGCGCGAACAGCGGGAACTCAAGGCTGAGCTTGACGATTTAGATGGAATTCAAAAGGAAGACTACGTTTTATGAAGCGAGTTTGTTGGTTGATCGCACTTGTCACATTCGCAGTCCCTTTTATTCGAGCTCAGGACATTTCGGGTGACTGGCAGGGCACGCTAAAAGCGGGTGGTAGGGAACTACGGACGATTCTGCAGATCAAAAAGGGCGATACAAGCGATTGGAAAGCCTTGCTGCTGAGCATAGATCAAAGCCCGGATCGAGGGGCAGGCGTTGAAGCAACTTCATTTTCATTAGAGGGCAACCACGTCAACAAAACAATCAGCGTGGTCTGATCCCTC
>CAXSIG010000059.1:11110-14782 GCA_964237255.1 uncultured Bryobacteraceae bacterium | reverse complement strand
AGTATTGGCAGTATGGTTCGATCTGAAACTCAGGATTACAGGCGGACTGATGGCGAACGCGAGAACGCGTTCTTCAGGGATGAATCGGGCACGCCTTGTCAAAAACCGCCTTGGGGAATGCTGAGCGCCATTAATTTAGCTAGTGGCGAGATTGCCTGGAAAACGGTACTCGACACGGTGAATATCGGAGGATCCATTGCAACGGCAGGCGGCTTGGTTTTCCTCGGCGCCACGACGGATAATATGTTCCGGGCCTTCGATTCAAATAATGGTCGTGAGTTGTGGCATTTCGAGTTACCCGCTTCCGCCCACGCAACACCGATTACGTATCGCGGCAAAAAAACAGGACGTCAATTCGTGGCTGTTGCCGCCGGCGGCGGTGGATCTTTTCACGGCAGAGTCTCGGATTCGGTAATCGCATTTTCCAATTAAATTTCATCGAGCCCGAGAATCTCTTGAATCGATCTTCTGTTATGGAGTGTAGAGATCCCGCATTCGAAATGAACGGTAAACGGTATTATTGATGCTGAATGTATAAATCGGCGTTCCTAATATCGTGAATTCTGTAGCTTGCGCAGACCATGGATAGCTTCCGCCGATCTGAAAACCGGATGAAGAATGCAGGTTGCCGCTCGCGAGCCGATTCGTGCTTCCAACCGCGTTTGAATATGAGCGGAAAAGGCCGTTTGTGACTAGCGTCGCCGTTCTTGCCGCTTCGTTCAAAGTCCACGCCTGCACACGGCTGCAACAGAGATCCGAATTTGCAACATTCGCCGCCCCCGCGTTGACCCGTAAGTTTCCGTTGTCAAACAGCGTGAGGTAGTTTCCTTGCAAAGTTGGAAAATGCTGCCCCGAAAACCAAGGATAAGGGTCTACCTGCGGATTAAGAATAGTAAAATCCCCCCCTTTACCGAATCTCCAAAGCACGTCGCCATTGCCTAGCCCATTGTTGTAATTGATTTTAATAATCCAATCTTGCGATCGCATGGAGAGAAGTAGATTTCCGTCGTCCGTTAGCCAAAGCGCATTGGCGTGCATCCAGTCACTGGCAAATGGGGCGAGATATGTTGGCTCGCACGCGGGTATCGGGCAGATATAGGCGGGCGAAACAACTGCTCGCCCAACGTCAAATTTGATAAATGGGTCCCAAGCCCAAGCTACCTGCCAGTTCTGGTCGAACACGATAATTGCGTCGCCTAAAAGATCTACCGGCGCACTGACACCGTCGACGCCGTTAGGGAAAACTTTTTCAACACTTACCAGTGCGGCCGTATATCCGCCCGGCATGCGAATAGCGTCGTGGTGAAAACTGTTTATTGGCGGGAAAGTTATCCCGCGTAGGCCTAACTGCTCTGAAATGCGTGACGTGGAAGCCTGGTGTACTGTATTTCCTAATAGATCCACCTCGCGCAGAACAAGGTTTGTTGTCGTGGTTATTAAAAAGAAAGTTCCTCCCTTTACGGGACGGAATAAATAAGTTTCGGCGCCGGAGGATTGCGGCAAATACCAGATTGGATTACCAACAGCATCGTAAGCCGCCGTAGTGTAATTACCGCTTACACCGATCATGGAAAATAGCAGGGTCTGTTCCGCTGCCGTAGTTGTTCCAGAAGTTGCCCGAGTTCGAAAATCGAATGCAGGTAGCGGCGCGGTAGTGTAATTCAGCGCCGGTCCATTTTGAAGTAGAAATCCATTGGCAATCTGATGCTGAAATGTGTAGTTGATACTCGCGATCATGCCCGCCACAAGTACATTGGCGCTGTGTCCGGCGGTGCATAGTTTGGCGGGCGTGGCCGACTTTGTCGTGACTCCTGCCGGACCAAAAAAAAACACGAATGTTGCCGGCGGCGCATGGAGCGCTGTAGATTACGACGAATGGATTGGACGTTGCCGTAATTGTCGGCGAGGTGCCTGTAATTAAAGAACTTGCCGTATACGGCAAAGAAGCTTCAGCCTGCTCCGTTAAGGTGGAGGTATCTTTCGCACGGACCGTTATCGTATACACGCCGTCTTGTAACGGCATGTAGGTGAACTTTGTCTCGGTTTCATAATCGCTTACCACGGACGTTAGTCCATCTGGAGTTGTCACTATCCAGCTGTATTCCACCGTTCCCGGAATGTCGGTGAAGCCGACTGACCACTGCAGCGCCGTTCCGACCGGCTGCGGAGATACGGCCGTCGGCGCCGTCAAAGTCACTGTTGCGGCGGTTAGTGATGCAGCAACAAAAATAAAAAATAATAAGAGAAAGTTAAGAGCGAATCTGCCGGGAAATATCATAGCGGTAAATCCAGAGCATATCGGATATAACGTCTTTATGATAGTTGGCCATCGTTAACAAGGCTCAGATATTTAACGAATAAAGACTCGGCAAAACCCGGGTCTATTTACAAAAAGGTTAATTAATTTGCGACATTTGCGCTTTTCTTGGCGGGAACGCTATACTCGCAAAATCTTCCGGAGGATTGAATAATGACGGTATTGTGTGCGGTATTGCGTTTGTCTTTGATCTCTACAGTGTTAACAATTCCCGCAATTAGTTCCCTGACGGTTGTCCACTTTGACGATCTCACCGCGCAGCCTGCAGACGGGCTTACGCATCTCGGAGTTGTCTACAGTTTTATGCTGGGTGGAACTTCATCCACCGACGCTGTATACGGAGCCGCGTTTCCATCCGATTCCGTTATTGGTACAACGGTTTTGGCCGGTCCGGCAGGCGATTTGAACACCCCTTCAAGTTTCGGGATCCTCACACTTTCATTCGACGTTCCGACAGACGTGTTTACCTTCGCGATTGCTCTCAACACAGGCGCCGACGATATTTTCTCGCTCGTTTTAACAGACGATTTAGGAGCGCCTGGAACGCCCATCCTCGTATCTACCTCGCCTGACCCTGCGTGCGATTCTTTTAATCAGTCGTGTTTTTCAGAGGCAATTTACACATACTCCGGTTTGGCGCCTATCGGAAGCCCGGTTTAGCTTTGCGTCAACGAATGCCGAAGGCTTCGCGATCGGAACGATCGCGTACACTACTTCCACTCCAGAACCTGGGTCATTTGCTTTATCCGGGATTGTTATTCTGCTGATTGTAATTTCCAGGCAGAGACTAACGACCTTGGGCTACAGCTTGTCGCGCAATGCGGCAGGCATACCGCGTTTGTAGATCAACTCGCGTAGCGAGGGTATGCTCGCGTAAGGGCTGTCGATGGAATCGATCGTTATTGGTTGATCTTTGCCAATAGGTTTCAACAGGACTTCTCCGCGCATGACCTCCCGGCAGGAGATCTGCCCTTGTAGCAGAGGGACCGCCAAATAGAGATCGTCATCCTTCAGGATGTGGCCTTCCGATAGATTTTCTTTGGCGTATACCCCCCGAACAAGCAAATCGAGGTACTCCACTTCCTTCCTAGGTGGAATTCGCTTCTGCGTGCCGGGCGCACCGCACATTTCTTTCGCTTTGTGAAATGCCTTGAACCAGGAATCGGTCTGCTCGGGCGTCGAACAATATGGGGAGACTTTAATCCCGTCCGCATCGATATCGATATGCCGTTCAAACGTCCGCGCTCCTTTGGCGTACGAAATCAACATTGAGTTGTCCCAATCGTGATACTCATGCGTGGAGAAACCGATGGTGGATTCCGGGTATCGATTTTTCAGGAAATCTAACTGGTTCA
>CAXSIG010000059.1:0-11100 GCA_964237255.1 uncultured Bryobacteraceae bacterium | reverse complement strand
CGGATATATGGAAACGCAATGATTAATCGCAAGCGGGATTCTGCGGTTTTGGAAGAACGTAACCAAATCGTCCAAATCTTTGATGGACGACCCGCCCGTGGAAACGATACACGGCTTTTTGGTCTTCGCGATCTTCTCAATCAGGAACCAGTCGTTCAGGTCGGAACTGGCAATTTTCAGGATCGGAATGCCCAATTCACAACATAGATCGACGGACCGCTCGTCGAACGGTGTTGCCATCGGCATGCAGGACGCCTGGCGAATCGCTTTCACCATTTCGGCGTATTGATCGTCCGTCATTCTTGTGTCGACGGTCTTCTTGATATAGCGGATGTCTTCGCGATTCCGAAAATCTTTATGGATGAAAGTGTCGACGTCGCGAAACTGGAGCTTGATCGCGGCCCGGACATTGTTAAACCGAACGACCTGGGCATAGGTTCCGATGATTTTCAGCCCTCTTTCAACCCGTCCCCAATGATTGTTTGCCATTTCCAGGACAAAAAGCTCTTCAAATATGTCTCGATCTATCATGATTCGTCTTCCTTATTAAATTACGAGCTGATCGAAATGATCGATAGTCGCATAAGTGGAACGGCTTCCGATGGCTGTGCCGCCATAACCGTGAGTGACTACAATTGTATTTATTCCGACTGCTGCTCCCGCGTCGATGTCTTCCGTAGTATCTCCAACCAGAAGGCAGTTCGCCGCTTGAATCGAGTTGCGGGTCAACAGGTAAGCGAGCATTGCGGCCTTCGACTCGAAAGGTGGTGTAACGGAGTCTCTGCAAATTACATCGTCGAAGTAAGTCCGCAGGCGCAGACCGTCCAATATCGCGTTCGTCGCGGCCTTGGGTTTGTTGGTAGCTACGAAGAGGCGAAGCCCTTCCTGTTTTGCACGAGTCAATACATCCACAACACCGGGGAAAGCTGTGGTTTCACGCCATCCCTTGCTATCATAATGAGTCCGAAACGCCTGCTCCAAGAGGTTCAATTTTGATTCTTCGCGCAACCCGGAAACTCTGGACAGGATGACACGGATCGGCGGACCGATCAGCGTATTTAGGTCGTTCACGCGAGAATGGATCCCCACGGTCGTAAGCGCCGACTCGACAGAGCGCGCAATGCCGGGCAAAGAGTGCACCAGCGTTCCGTCCAAATCGAAAACGATTTCTTGCACTTTCAAAATTAGTTCCGGTCCCTTACAAACAAATTGCTGTCTAGTTCTTCGGCGCTGAGGAACGGAAACATGTCTTCCAAAGCCGGAGTAACTATCGATCCGTCGGGCAGTTGACGCGATTTCAGCCGCGGTTCGAACTCCTGAGCCGGATCTAGCAGTATCTCGCACAGCGCGGGTCCAGGTTCTTCGATTGCATCCCACAAGGTCGGCAATTCATCGACGCTCCTCACGGTGGAGGATTTGATTCCATACGCGTTACCGACCTTGACATAATCGGGGAAGGAAACGCCGCTCGTCGGACTTTCTCCTACCATTCGTCCAAAGAAATTCGATTGACTTTGTCGAATGGAAAGATATCCGCCATTGTTTAAAACTAATAACTTTACGGATAATCCATAGTGGAAAATAGTCTGCAGTTCCTGAATGTTGAGCTGAAGGCTTCCATCACCGGCCAAGCAGATGACGCGTTTGCCTTTATTCGCCACCGCTGCTCCTACCGCCGCCGGAAGATCGTATCCCATGGATGCCGACCCAGAATTTGATATGAGGCGTTGTCCCTTCTTTAGGGCCGCCGCCTGGTAGGGCACTATGCAAGCCGCAGCATTTCCCAGGACAACGATATCTTCTGAATTCAGGTGTTCAAAAAGCTTATCGACGAAATCGTAAGTATTGATTGGCGATACTGCCAGCCTGTGCTTCGGCAGTACCGCAGGGTACTTCGCCACCCGCTCCTTACACCATATTAGCCAACTGGCATGCTCCGGTTTGGCCACCCAAGACCGATCAACTTCGCTCAACAGTGCCGGGAGGAAATCCCTGAGGTCGCTATGAATAGGCAAATCGATACGAACGGTCGGCTTGTGCAACTCCGCCTCATCAACGTCAACCTGTATCTTGAACGCATGGCGCGCGAACGACTGCCAGTTATAGCTGACTTGCCGAATATTCAATCGTGACCCGAGGATCAGCAGGACATCCGCGTTCTGCACAGTAAAGTTACCGGCACGTTCACCGATGGTCCCCGGCCGTCCGCAGAATAATTCATCGCGAGTCGCGATTAAATCGTGTGTCCAGGCTGTTGTGACGGGAATCCCCAGTTTTCGAATCAGGGACTCAAACTGCTCAAGCATTCCCCCGGCCCGAATTCCAGTGCCCGCCATGATCACAGGGCGCTTGGCATTGCTCAGTTTTTCAACAATTTCCCGACACCGTTGTTGTCGCGACGCGGTATCCCATTTCGGATCGTCCTCCGCGGGATCGTACGGACGTAAATTGTCTTCGTCGATTTGTGACGATTGCACATCAATCGGAATATCGAGCCAGCAAGGTCCAGGTCTGCCGGCCATAGTCAGGTGATAGGCACGCTCCAGGTGATATCGGATCGAACTTGGGTCCGTGATCATCACAGCATATTTAGTTATCCCGGCGACCATTCTCACGATGTCAACTTCCTGGTCGCCCAGTTGCCGAATGTTCGTCAGTCCGGCAACGCTCATGCAGGTCTCACGCTTGACTTGCCCGGAAACGACCAGGAGCGGTACGGAGTCAGTCCAAGCGCCGAAAACGCCATTCAGAGCGTTGACGCTTCCCGGTCCGGTCGTTACGTTCACGACAGCCGTCTTGCCAGTCACTCGCGCGTAGCACTCAGCGGCAATCGCCGCGGCTTGTTCATGATGTGTGCAGACGAAACGAAGCCGGGACTCCTTGCCGATCGAATCGTTCAGGTGCATCGCGCCTCCGCCGGTAACCAGAAAAATGTCTTCCAGTCCCCAGTCGGCAAGCCGCCGGATCACATAATCGGAGAGTTTTGTCATCAGATGCGGTTTCGGTGAACGTTCAAATTGAGAGATTTGGAGGGCTGTTGCTAGTCAAAGAACCGACCCCAAATCTGTCGTGATAATAACATGGTATGTCACGGCGCGCGCTTTTCAGGCGAGCGCTTCCATCATTCACCTTCTTCATTCAGATAGTTCCATAGGTGTACTACCCTAGTCGATAATTTGCGTGATATATCCAAAAGTATATGATGGCCAATCGAGCCTGGTTATAGTATCTTTTCCAGTTAAAATTGCTAGTCTTAAGAAGGTAGCCTCAGGTTTGAGAAGTATTGACGAGCAACCAAAATCCAGCCGTATCCGATGGTATTCTTTTGAAATCAGTCAGCCTCAACCGCGCTTTCTGAGCTGCCCACAACAGCTGTAGCTTCTTTCGTATTCCGTATCTGAGTTGAATCTCATTGTAGTAAGTGCACTCCGATCCTTGTACGTTATGACAGAAACAGTTTCCGATAACCCCCTCAGCTTAAGAAGTGTTCGGTCCAATCTCGACAGGATTGCCGATAGTCTTCAAAATCGGCCCGGTCTCCTGATTGGTCTGATGAGTATCTTCTATGTCTTCCTTGTTCTCAGCGATATCGGTAAAATGTTCTCGTTCGACGAACTTTTTACCTTCTACATCGCAAAGCAGGCAAGCGTCCGGCAGCTATTGAATGCGAACCTGCATGCCGACCTAAATCCGCCTTTGCTTTACCTGATTGTTCGCTTCTCCCAATGGATCTTCGGTGAGAATGAATTTGCCACCCGGCTACCGAGTGCCGCCGGATTTTTGATCGGTAGCATCGCTTTTTATCGTGTGCTAGGAAAGCGAACGGGATACTTAGTTTCCGGGTGTGCCATCGCCCTTTTCTGGGCCGGCTTCTTCCTGCTTTACGCGGTGGAAGCCCGGCCATATGGATTGTTGGTCTGTTTCTTCGGACTCGCTCTCTATTTGTGGGATATTTACCCAGTCTCTCAACACCCAATCGCCGCCGCATTCGGCTTGCTTGTCTGTATAACGGGGATGATGCTTAGCCACGTCTTGGCGCCATTTTCCATCATGCCGCTTCTTGCCGGAGAGTTAGCCCGGTCCATTCGCCAGCGGCGAGTCGGGATTCTGTGGATTCCGCTTCTAGCTCCGATGTCGATTGAGTTCGCTTATCTTTTTTGGATGCGGCGCTTCGGAACATATGTGTTCCCAGATATCTTTCAAGCATCGTTACCAAGAATGATTCGCTTCTACGGGCGGCTTGCGCACGATATCTGGATTCCACTTGCGGCGGCAACCGCGTCGGCGTTTATCGCCTCCCGTTGGGATGCAAAGGCAAGACGTAGCTATAGATTTCCAATTCCCGATCTGGCAATTGGCGCGGGTAGGTTCCTAATCCCCTACGCGATCATTGCGGCTCTCGCCCGAACACATGGCGCGTTTCATTTTCGGTATGCAATCGTTGGGTCATTGGTTCTCTGGACGATGTACGCCCTGGTGCTGAACTATCTGACACGCAATCAGTCGGGACCGGCGCTTGTCTTCATTTTGGTGCTGTTATCGACTTCTCTTGGCCTTCATTTTGTCTCTTACGTGAATTACCATAAGGTTTATCCTGGATTGGCATCGGTGGCGCCAAATCTACCGTTAGTAGCGGGTAGTGGCTTAACCTTTCTTCAAATAAATCATTATGAGCCGCCTGGGGTAACCTCTCGACTTATTTATTTAACTGATCCTCAATACGCCGTTCAGTATGCACACGATACATTGTTCGAGGGCTACCGCGGACTTAAGACTTACTTTCCGATTAAGGGACGGGTAGAAAGCTATCGAGCTTTCGTAGCGGAAAACTCGCACTTTCTTGTCTTCGGAGACATTAATTATCTGGAAGACTGGCTCCTACGGCGGTTAGCTGATGAGCCAAAGTTCTCGATGAAGATTGTAGGACGTGTCCGCTGTTGTTACAAGGACAACGATATTTACGAGGTAAACCTTCGTGCGGATCAACTTCACGCGGTTGCCTCAGAAGCGAAGTAGCGACTTTTAAGACGTAGAAACAGCGCCTCAAGCGAGTGCAAGGAGATATAGGCCATTACAAAAGTTACTAAAAATATCGCAATGAAGAACAGTGGTTTGTGAATTGGGCCGGGAAAATTATTATGGAAGTAGTCGTACACAGGGGTACGTAAAATAACGTGGTAGATATAGATACCGTAACTGTATTTGCCTAATAGCCGCAGAGGACGCGACGTAAGCAGGCGCGGACAAGAGGTGGCAGCCCAAAAAACGACTACCGAAAAAAAACCGGCCGCGGCCGAGTAGCCGAAAATTTTTGAGTATTGAGAATTGTAGGTTAGCACCCAGCAAGCTGCGAAAACAGGCGCCAAGATCCACTTTACTGAATTAACACCATCCCTAAGATGGCTCGATCGGATTGCAACTGCCATGAGGGCTCCGGCTATCAGAGCGTCGGCTCGTGTAATTGTGAGCATGTAGATGTACAGTGCCGGGATTGAGGCGTTGGATAAGACAGCTCTCAAGGCAACGGATCCCGCGATCCCGAAAGCACAAAACCAGAGAAACTTTCTACCGTGGATGGCCAGGATGACAAGGGCCAGACCAAGTAGAATTGTTCTTCAACCGCCAAGCTCCAAAGATGGGCTAAATATGGGTTTGTGATGTCGTCTGCCATTCTCCAGTTCTGCAAATAAGTCAAGTACCAAGTCGGACTAATCGAGGGAAACGAAATGGCGAGTGCCTTGCGGACAATAATAAAGACAATAAAGGTAGAAGAAGTACACTGGAAAAATTCTGAGCGATCGTCGCCAGTAAAATCGCCTGAAGTAGCTTTCCTTGTCCCTTGCATCTATTAAGATGCCGCTAATCAGAAAGCCGGAGAGTACAAAAAACAAGTCTACTCCGAGATAGCTGTTTCTACAGATTACCGCTAAGTGTTTCTGCCATCCCGTAGCACCGGTGAAGATAAGGTATCCATAATGATTGAACATGACGGCGACAATTGCCAGTCCGCGAAGACCATCGAGTGCAGGGAACCGGATTGCCGCGTCTGGGGATGTAGACTTCGCAGTCACTAAGTAAGTCTAGCAATTTTACGTCAGGCAAACGCTTTATTCGGTGTAATAAAGTTGTTACTCTATGTCCGTAAAAATACTAGCAAATAAGGTCGTAATGCGATCCTGGTACATAGGTGAGTCAGCACAAATTCACTTACTGTTTCGACTAGTTGTATGGCGCATTTCGAGTTAGATCAGGCTTCTACGGCTAAGCTCTGCATTGCCCGTTGAATCAGCGCTTCATGAGCGCGCCAAAAACTGCTAGGCAAAATGCTAACTGTGCCGTATGGCTCACGCAACCCGCCAGAGGATCGCCCCGGAGGAAGCAGTACTGGAGGTGTTACCATCTGCAATTAAGAGGTCTACGGAAACACTGGCTCCAGAACTCTCTCGAGTTCTGAAAAAAATTGGCTACGACATTATTAGAGCGACAGGCGAGTTGGCCTCACACCGTCCGGGGCTTCAGCATCCGCCGTTGCTCCCCGTTAAATCCACCTATTCGCCCTGGCTTTCGGATTCCGAATACCAGAAAACGTATGCACGGGTGAGCGGCCATACCCTGGTTGACAATCTGCGCTGCTATGAATTGTGGTCGCTTGTCGCTCAATCGGCGAAGCTGCAACCAGGAGCTTTAATTGAGATTGGAGTGTGGCGCGGCGGGACTGGGTGCCTGATTGCACAGGCCGCTAAGCAAGCGCACATTTCTGAGGCCGTATATCTTTGCGACACCTTTGAAGGAGTTGTCAAAGCCGGCGCAATGGATACGGTGTACAGCGGCGGCGAGCATCGTGACACAAGCGAAGGAATTGTAGCCGCCCTTAGCAACAGCATGGGTTTGGATTCGATCCGTATCCTAAAAGGTATTTTTCCCGAAGACACCGCTTCGCTGGTGACGAACAGCGCGTTCCGATTTGCCCACGTGGATGTGGATGTTTATCAGTCGGCGAAAGACGTCATGAAATGGATCTGGCCGCGATTGGTTGAAGGCGGAATCGTGGTGTTTGACGACTACGGAACATACGGGTGTGAGGGAGTAACCCAACTGGTCAACGAGCTCTTGCCGATCCGCGATAATCTATTTATTCACAATTCAAATGGACATGCCATTCTGATCAAGCGAACTTCCTGATCTTCCGGATGTGATCCAAACATCCATCGTTTATAACGTCAATTCGTGCGAATCAATATCCAGTTCGCATTGTCGTCATCGGACCTGCTTTTTGGATCGGGTTTGGAGTTCCATTCAAAAACCTTGTGCCACTGACCGGAACGAATTCTAGTCATGAATTCCTCATCTAAAGCACGTTGCGGGAGCGGATGTCCACGATTGTAGAACACCTCATGCATTTGAAGAACCGCTGGCTGTCTCTGATATAGGATCCACTGAGGAGGCTCGCTTCTCAATTCTTTCAGCAAGGTTGTCATTTCGGCGGCCCCGAATGTGTCGAAGAAGGTTTGTACTTAGTTATGCCAAGGCTGAATTCCGCAAAAATAATTTGCGTATGGATAGGGCAAGGATAGCAGTTGAGGATCGGCTATGGATCTAACTTGACGACATACATCCTGAGCGAAATTCAGTTGTCTGTCTTCTATGTACATGGATCCGTACTTTGCATGGCTGTACCAATGCCGGGACGAGAACATGGGGGAGAGAATATAAGTATGCCATGAGTACGGCTGTCGGACTTTAAAGATCAATACAAAGAAAATCAGGAAAAGAGCACACGATGTAACACTTCTCCGCAACCAAACCTTCCTTAATGATATGGGGAGGCTAATCTGGATTAGAAGGAGAAACCATCCAACTGGCGGATACAATCCGATGAAAATACCCCCGGACGACATCGAGTCTGCAATCAGTTGGAAAAAGGGGACAAGTAAAAGCAGTTCCAAAGGTGTCCAGCCATCAGACTTGCGGCTGAACAGCGCCTGAGTCCAGCGAAATAATACGAGCAAAGCTGTCCCAAAGACCACTAGCACTAAAACGCCGCAGAGAATCACCGGGAATTCTCCGTCTAATAACCTGGATGGCATTGTGGCGACGATAATTGATCCAATCACAATGCATGGGGCGATCCTCAGGAGCAAAGGCCGTTGCCGGGCTAAAAAAAACCAGCAAAGGCTTGCCGCAATTGCTGCTTCCGCCGCCAGAAGTTTGTTGTATGGCGAATGAAAGAGCAGGTTCTTAATTGTCTTCAACGGCAGCAGAAAGGGGGCGCCGAAGACCTTGTTATTGCCTCCCTTGCTGGTTGCCGCATGCAGCACGGAGTAATTGAAGTAGTCGTGAAAGGTATCACCTGTCAAATGTACGATAACAACTAAAGTGAGCGCCACTGCTGCAGTAAACTGCGCTGCGGTAATAAGACGCCGGTCTGGCACGCTCGATAGGAGAACACAAAATACCGCACATGAAATTAGTACGCCGTCATTTACTCGTATTATAATGAGCAAGCCACAGAGGAATCCGAGGAGTACAGGGAAAGATAACGCGAGGTGACGCGTCACATCACCGCGATTCATAACGAGGAGAACGTAAATGCACCAGGCACTAACGCAGAATGATGGAACATGATAATCGTCAAATCGATACGCATCAAACAGACTGGGGAGCATGAAAGCGCAAATCAATAAAACGCTGCGTTGCCAAGATGTAATTGGCAAATGGTTTGAAATGAGACGAAGTGCCAGTAAATAGCCGATCATCTCAATAATTGCCGGAACTTTGAAACCGATCCAGCTATCGCCGAATAAGAAGAGCCCAAATTCGGTTTGAAGGATAAAGAAAGGTTGAAGGGCTAAGTGAAGGTCGGCATAAAGGTGGGTACCGCTTTTTAAAGCTAGCGCGTACCAGTACCAGCCGCCGTCAGCAAGGGGTTGAATATTGATAAGCAGCGCAATTCCATATAAAAAGCAAAAGAGCGTTGCCGCGTTTTCGCCTGTGAAGAGAGAACGTAAAATGTTTTGCCGGTTTGAAGGAGATGGTTGGGACATGAGGCGTCGGACTCTACCTAAAATAAATCCAAATTGTAATTTTGTCCGTGCCTTCCTGGCTTGTCAAGATTTCGGAATCGCTGAATTCTAATTGTTTTCCTGAGCCGCTGGCGGCCCCGCCTGTGGTGTGATTAAGGTTTTCTATTGAGAGAAGACGGTCGGGATTGATTGTGGCTTCTCGCAAATGCGTTTATCGGGCGAGAATGTCGGTTTTGCGACTGCGCTCGTTGCTGCGAGCCGGCGCGGTAGCATGTAAGCCAGCCTAGTTCAAATGTCTGCAAAGCCGCTTCCCCAGGAAGACCTCGACCACATCTTGCGGAGCACTGCGCCCTTGTGGGAGGAAGCTCGAGGACAAAGAATTTTCATCACTGGTGGAACAGGATTCTTCGGTACTTGGCTGACCGAAAGCTTTTCGTACATCAATCGAGAGCTAAGTTTAAACTCTGAAGCAACCATCCTCACTCGCGAACCCGCGGCTTTCGCCAGGAAAGCTCCGCACGTCGTCGCCGACCACGCGGTCCACCTGCTAGAAGGCGACGTTTGCAATTTTACGTTCCCTCAGGAAAGTTATCCGTTTGTCATCCACGCCGCTACCCAGGCCAGCGCGAAACAAGCTGTAAACGCGCCGCTCGAAATGTTGAACACGATTCTCGAAGGGACGCGTCGCACCTTGGATTTCGCAATCCATTGCGGTGCGCGGAGATTCCTCCTGACCAGCTCCGGGGCGGTCTATGGCAAACAGGCGAGCGACGTGACGCACGTCTCGGAAACGATTACCGGGGCCCCCGATCCCCCGGATCCCGCCTATCTCGACAGCCGGCCGGATATCTGGGTCAAGACCACCTGCCCCGATCCCCTCGATCCCGCCAGCGTCTACGCCGAAGGAAAACGCACCGCCGAACTTATGTGCGCACTGTATTCGAAGGCCCACGGCCTCGATTGCAAAATCGCGCGCTGTTGGGCTTTCTCCGGGCCGCATCTGGCACTCGATGCCCACTTTGCCATCGGCAATTTCATCGGTGACGTACTCGCTGGCCGACCCATCCAAATTGGCGGGGATGGCACGCCGCGCCGGTCTTATCTGTACGCGTCCGACCTCACAATCTGGTTATGGACCATGCTCTTTCGCGCTCCTACGATGATGCCGATCAATGTTGGCTCCGCGGAAGACGTGAGCATCTATGAGCTGGCGCAGCGTATCACTCAGGCCCTGGGTGCGGCAACGGAAATCCACGTCGCGCGACAGCCTACTTACGAATTTGGACCGTCTCGCTACGTTCCTTCCGTCGACCGCGCTGCCCAGGTACTCGGCTTGAAACCAACCATTTCTCTCGACGAAGGCATCCGCAAAATGGCCGGCTGGTACCGGTCAGCACAGGCCTAAGTGAATGGCAACAATTCCGAACGTCAGTCGCTCATAGCGAACGTCGCGGTAGCCGCTTCGCTTCATCATGCCCGCGAGTTCCGCCGCTCCGGGAAACTTCCTAACCGATTCCGGCAAGTACTCGTAAGCGTCGCGCGAACCGGAGACCATGCCGCCGATCCAGGGCAAAACTTTTCGCGAGTAGAGCTGATAAGCGGCTCGCAGCAGCGCGTTCGGAGGCGTGGAGAATTCCAGGATCGCCAGCATGCCGCCAGGCTTCAACACGCGTCTTAGTTCCGTGAGTCCCGCCTCATAGTTTGCGAAGTTTCGAAACCCGAATGCCACAGTAATCAGATCGAGCGATTGGTCGCCGACCGGCAGACAAAGCGCATCCGCCTCCAGCAATGGCGCAGGCGGAAGTTTGTGCGCGGCCGCGGTTAGCATGGGATGGCAAAAATCGCTTCCCATCACCGCCCGCCCACGTGCGTTCGATAGGGCCACCATCAAGTCGCCCGTTCCGCAGCACAGGTCCAGAACGCGCGCATCCGGCCGATGCAACACCGGTCGAACCAGCGTGACGACCCGCCGCCTCCACCAGCGATCCATCTGAAAGGACAAAAGGTGGTTCGCCAGATCGTAGCGAGGCGCGACACGCCCAAACATGGAGCGCACCCATTGGGACGCTTCGGCTTC
>CAXSIG010000058.1:9252-14810 GCA_964237255.1 uncultured Bryobacteraceae bacterium | reverse complement strand
ATTTGCCGCATGACACGTGCGGCAACTTACAGAAAATGCGCCCGATTATTAAAATCCGGCTGATTCTGGCCCACCATTCGGACGTACGCTTCGTGGACCAGGGCTGTAGGCTGCAAGGTATGGTCGGAGCGCTCGCGATCGATGTGCCGGCCCGCCAGCTTGCGTAATTCCGCACAAACCAGTGGCATCATGCGGTCCAGGGCCTTCTTGTCGCCTGACGCGAACTCCTGGAGCATCGCCGTAATTGGCTGGCTTGCCATACAGATTAGGAGATTATAGCTATCAGAGTCGCAGGATAGCCGCGGACACCGGATCCTCGCCCACCGCTACCAACGTAAACAGCGGCGCTCGTTTATACCGAAGATCGGTCAGTTTCGAGATCCGCACCACGGCAATGTCACCCGACTTGCGATTCAGGATCAGCGCATACTCGCCATCGGGTGTCAGAGTCACCGAGCAAGGCTCCTCACCCGAGGGAATGCGCGCCACCACCTTACGATCCGCGATCCCGATTACAGTGGTATCGCCCGTGGGCGGATTCGTGACAAACAGGAGCGACTCGTTTACCGCCATCGCACCCGGTTGGCGCCCTGCCAATACCGTTTCCGCGATTTCGGTTTGATAAGGGTAAACGATCGCCACGGCGTCCATTCCCTGTCCTGTGACAAACATTTGCCCTCCGTTGTCGTTGAAACAGAAACGTTCCGGATTGAGCGAAAGGGGCAGGATCACTAAAACTTGTCCGTTCGCGCGGTCGGCTACCGTGATAGTACGGCCGGCGGCGCTTCCTATTAGAAGCTGCTTTCCATCCCGGCGAAAACGAACCAGCGCCGGCTCGGTAGGCAGTTCGGTTTGAGCCGTGATAGCCCCACGGCGAAGATCCACCATGTTGAAATGCTTCGAGTCCGCATAGGTCACGGCAGCGGTTCCACCATCGGCTGTGACATCGAAGTCGCGAGGCAGAGAGGGAAGCAGGATGGGCCGGCCAATTGCCCACGTAGCAAGATCTACCGGCGTCAAGGCCGCGGGGTCCGATGAGAGCAGCCATAAAGTCCCCTCGTTCGCCGTGGTCCGCATTGCCACCAAACGGCCTGGGACTTTCGCTTTGCGCGCAATCTGACGCGACTGCGCCGTAACCTCCAACACCGCGCCGGCATCCGGCAATTGGACCAGCGCGCTGCTTCCCGCGCGAATCGGGACGATGTCACCCGGCGCCACTGGTAGCGAGATCTGTTTCTCCGTTCTGAACCGAGTCAAATTGACAACGGCCAGTGTTCGCGATCCCTGGTTCGCCACCAGAGCGTAGCCGTTGAACCGCTTTGCCAACTTCGGTCCGCAAGCCCCAAGCCCCAAAGCGCCGGCCACCACGGCACGTCGTGTGATCATCGGCAATTCGGGCGGATTAATTGTCCGCCGTCATGAAAAGTTGCATACCAAGCCTCGATGACATCGTTCGGTGAATCGTGCCAGGTTGCTGCCGCAACTACCGCCCCTTCCCACTCCATTCCAACGAAAGGACCATCCGGGTTGGCCGCTTCCGCATACATCCCGTCTTCGCGCTCCACGATCCGAATCACACCGTTCCCGTCCGTGTTGTAAATGTCTTCGTCCGTGATCGTCAACCTAGCCATCATATAAGGCTGTTACCGGAGGCGCTGTGCTACCATGCAATTGCGTTTCGCCTCGCACTTAGTCCTTTTATTTGAACCCGATACATGAGTTTTCGCTCCCTCTTCAGTTTCTTTTCGTCCGATCTGGCCATCGATCTCGGAACGGCGAATACCCTTGTCTACGCCAAAGGCAAAGGCATCGTAGTCAATGAGCCGTCCATCGTCGCGTTGAACAAAAATACGGGCGAGGTGGAAGCCGTCGGTAAAGAAGCGAAGGAAATGCTTGGCCGCACGCCGGGGAATATCGTCGCGATCAAGCCCATGAAAGACGGTGTCATCGCCGATTTCAAAGTGACGGAGAAGATGCTGAACTACTTCATCCAGAAGGCGCACAATCGCAAGATGTTGGTGCACCCTCGGATCGTGATCGGCGTCCCCAGCGAGATCACGCAAGTGGAAAAACGCGCTGTGATGGATTCGGCATACCGCGCGAAAGCCAGCGAAGTCCATCTGGTGGAACAAGCGATGGTCGCGGCGATCGGCGCTGGTCTGCCGATCACGGAGCCTTCGGGCAACATGGTCGTCGATATCGGCGGCGGCACCACGGACGTTGCGGTAATCTCTCTGTCCGGTATTGTCTACTCCCGTTCCGTGCGAGTGGCCGGCAATGAGATGGACGATGCGGTGATGCAGTTCCTCAAGCGCAAATACAATCTGCTGATCGGCGAGCGCACTGCGGAAAGCATCAAGATCGAGCTCGGCTCCGCATACCCTTTGGATAAGCCGCTCACCATGGAAATCAAAGGGCGCAATCTGATTGAGGGCGTTCCCAAGACGGTCGCAATCGGAGACAACGAAATTCGGGAAGCGCTTTCCGAATGCGTCGCAACCATCGTGAACGCCATCCGCGTGGCTTTGGAACGAACGCCTCCGGAACTCAGTGC
Organism: uncultured Bryobacteraceae bacterium; assembly: GCA_964237255.1. Taxonomy (GTDB): domain Bacteria; phylum Acidobacteriota; class Terriglobia; order Bryobacterales; family Bryobacteraceae; genus JALYXI01. Next base: position 12,256 of record CAXSIG010000058.1, on the reverse strand, counting down.
GGATATCAGCGATCGCGGCATTGTTCTTACCGGCGGCGGCGCCATGTTGAAGAATCTGGACCGGCGCATTCGCGAGGAGACCGGTCTGCCCGTTTCTATTGCGGACGATCCTCTGGCGTCTGTCGTTCTGGGAACCGGCCGCATGTTGAGCGATTTCAAATTGCTCCGAAAAATTAGCATCGATTAACCGGCGGGGTTCGGCGGCAACTCCATGTTCAGTAGATACCGCAACATCACGATTCTGCTTTTTGTCGTGTGCGCTCAACTGGTGCTGCTCGCTTTTCAGATCAAGAACGGAAGCGATATCCGGATCATCCGAGTCTGGGCTGTAACCGCGGTAACGCCTCTCGCACAGGTGGTGGAAGACAGCCGAAGTTCCGTGGCCGGCTTCTTCGGAAGCTATGTCGCGCTGCGGGATGTCAAAGAACAGAACCGCAAAATGCAGGCGCAACTCGATTCCCTGAAGCTGGAAAATCAGTATCTGCATAGCGAACTGGCGCTGGCGGATCGAGTGAAAGCGCTGAGCCAATTCGAGGCGTCTTCGCCTTCCAAGCTGATTGCCGCTCGCATTATTGGAAGCGGCTCAGGCGTGGCCAATCGCGTTTCCTTCGTCGACCGGGGATCGGGCCAAGGCATCGAGAAAGGCATGGGTGTGATTACGCCGGATGGCATCGTGGGAAAAGTGCTGGCGGCGTACCCGACATCATCGCAAGTGCTGATGGTGGACGATCCCGGATTCGCGGCCGGCGTGGTCTCGCAGAAGGGACGCGTACGAGGCATCTTGCGCGGGGTAGGTCATGGCAAGTGCAAAGTGGACTTTATCCAGAACGAAGAAACAGTGGAACAAGGCGAGATGTTTTATACCGCGGGCGACGACCGCATCTTCCCGAAAGGCATGCCCGCGGGTAAAGTAATCTCGACCAGCGCCGGAACGGCATTTCGAGAGATCGCAATTGAGCCGAGCGGGCTGCAGAACGGCCCGGAAGAGGTCTTGATTGTGTTGGAGGGCCGGCATCAAGAGGTTCCCGCAGCGCCGGTCGCACAAACGGTTTACCTTGCACCTGGAGCCGCGCCCGAAACAGGTAAGGCGCAACCTACGGTCCCGCTGCTCACCGACGCCGACCGCGCGCGACAGAAATACAAACAGATCGGCGAGGCGCAAAATCATAAGTTCGGAGAAGGAACCCCGGGTTCCCTTCCCCCTGACTTCAACCTAAAACTAAAACCCGCCGCGCCCCCTACGGCCACGCCCGGCGCGGAAGGGATTCTTCCGCGTAGCGAGCAAAGTCCCCCGGCCCCGAAAAAGCCGACACCGAAAACTCCGACCGAGCCACCGCCCGTCCTATGAGCTACTACCCGACAGAACGGATGTTGTTGGATTCGGATCGCGAAACGCGCATCTCGCATTTCCGCGTTTGGGTCTTGATCGTAGTTCCTCTGCTCGCTATCCTGTTCCAGCTTTACGTGCCGCTGTATGTCCAGTTTCTGCAATACCTGGACATCCCGCTCTTGATCACCATCTACTTCGCGATGATGCGCCGCTCCCAGTTGGGTGGGCTTGCCACTGGTATGGTGTTGGGCCTGGCGCAGGATTCGCTCTCAAGAAATCCAATCGGGATGTTCGGTATTTGCCGAACTCTGGTGGGCTACATCGCGGCTTCGCTCGCGCTACGAATCGATGTGGATCATCCGCTGATCCGTCTGGCGATCACGTTCTGCTTCTACGTGTTCGACCAGTTTCTGCTTTGGGTGCTAGAGCGCGCCCTGCTTCAGCTTCAGCCCATTTTCGATTATCGCCAAGCCTTGATACTCGGCTTTTTAAACGCGGTTGTAGGTGTCGCTTTGTATCATTTTCTGGATCGGCTGAAGATCCGGCAGTAGGATGGGGCTACCGACGCGACGCCCGGCGCTTTTGTGGGCTGCGCTGGGAATGTTTCTCTTCGCCGGTTGGCAGCAGCTTACCGTAGCGCGAAACTTCGGAGGCAACTGGACGGCTCTCTTTTGCACCGGCTCCGATGTCGGCATACCTCCCGATTTGGTACAAGGCACATATCGAGTGCCCGACCCCGCCGGTTTCGATGGCCAGATGTATCGCTACATCGCTCACGATCCGTTCCTGAGCGGGAAAGCGCACCGCTATACGGACGACCCCGGCCTTCGCGCCCGCCGCATCCTGGTTCCCGGGTTGGCATGGCTGATCGCGGCGGCTCGGCCCTTATGGATCGATCGCGCCTATATCTTCGTCATTTGGGCTTTTTGTTTTGGCGGCGTTTACTGGACTGCCAGAGCGCTTGAGGGCCAGTCCATTTCACCGGCATTCTCGATTCTCTTTCTTCTTCTACCCGCCACGTTGATTACGGCGGACAGGCTGGTGGTCGACATGCCGTTCAGCGCGATCGTAGCCGGAGTTGTTTGGGCATCGCGATCGGCGAATCGTTTTCGTTTGTTTATCTTTCTCGCGCTTGCGTCCCTCTGCCGGGAGACAGGGCTGGTGCTGATTGCCGGGTTTGCCATCGTCGCTCTCTACCAGAAGCGCCGGCGTGAAGCCATCCGAACAGCCTGTGCGGCGCTTCCCGCCTTGTTGTGGTTTGCCTTCGTTTGGTTTCGGTTGTCGAATGAGCCGCACGCCGTATCCGCGAAACTGCCGAACAATATCTGGACGGCGTCCCTGGGACCGATCGTCTACCTGCTTCACCCTTCAAACTACCCGTTGCCCTCGCCGGTCCTCATGATCACCCAAAACTTGGATCGGCTGGCGATTCTCTCCGTTCTTATTTCGCTGGCTCTTGCAGGAGTCCTGTGCCTTCGCAGACTCAAGGAGCCGATTCTGTTTGTGGCGTTCCTCTTCGGTGTGGCCACCTTCGCCGCCACGCTCAGCCCAATCACCTGGAACTCCAGCTACAACTACCTGCGCCTTTTTTCGCCGCTCTTCCTGATACTCGCGCTGATGGGAGCGCCAGGCTCTTCGCGGTGGCTTCTATGGCTGGCCCCCTCTGTCTTGGGG
>CAXSIG010000058.1:401-9225 GCA_964237255.1 uncultured Bryobacteraceae bacterium | reverse complement strand
ATTGACACCGCAGATTCTGGGGATACTCGGCGCCACGGCTTGGCAACGATGAGGGCGTTATCGTGCGGCCTTCTTGCCGCCGCTTTGCTCGCGGGCTGGCAGCAGATTACGGTGGCCCGTAATTTTGTTGGCAACTGGACCGCGTTGTTCTGCACCGGTTCGAAGCAAGCGGTACCACCTAGTCTGCAAGCGCGCACGTATCGCGTCTCGAACCCCAGCGGCTTTGACGGCCAGATGTATCGGTACGTGGCACACGATCCATTTTTGATCGGAGAGAGCCACAATTACCTGGATAGCCCGCCGCTGAGGGCTCGCCGTATTTTGCTCCCGGGACTTGCGTGGCTTCTGGCGTTCGGACGGCAGGAGTGGATCGACGGGACCTACATCGCCTTGTTTTGGGCCATTGGCTTTGCCGGCACGTATTGGTCTGCGCTCTACCTGCAAGGGCACGGCAAACCGTTGTGGTGGTCGCTACTCTTTCTCGCTCTTCCGGCGACGATGATTGCAACGGACAGGCTGGTGGTCGACAGCGCCTCTTGCGCGCTGATGGTGGGACTGGTGCTGTATGCCGACCGCAATCGGTGGCGCACGGTTTTCGTTCTCTTACTGCTTGGATGTTTGTGCCGGGAAACGGGATTTCTTCCCGCGGCCGCATTTACTGGGGCGGCATTGTTCCATCGAAACTGGCGGCGGGCGTTGCTACTTGCCAGTTCCACGTTACCGGCAATCGCTTGGTACGTGTATGTGCAGTTCCGGCTTGGTCGTGTTGCGATTCCCGAATGGGTAGGAAAAACGTCGGAGATCGGGCCACTGAAGTGGTTGCTCCATCCATTTCCCTATCCATTCTCGGCGCCGATGACCAAGTTCGCGCAGGCACTGGACGCCCTGGCAATTTTAGGAATGTTACTCGCCTTCCTCTTAGCTCTCGTCTTCGGTTTATCGAGGCTACGCCATCCGGTTCGCCTCACCGCTTTGTTGTTTACCGCAAGCTCCTTAGCGACGATGGATCCCTTTTTCTGGAATGAGGCTTACAACTTCTCCCGCCCGTATTCCCCTCTCCTGGCGATCTTGGCTTTACAGGGCGTGACCGTCCAACGCCGGGCTTGGGTTTGGCTGCTACCCATCGTGTTGATCGATCTTCGGATGCTATTCCAGATCTCCCCGCAAGTACTTGGCCTAATAGGAATCAAGGTGGCGACGTAATCTCGCGACCGTTACTGGACCTTAATCGGTCCCGCAACCTTAAGCGGAGTTCCGCTCACCGTCCATCCCAGCGCGCTTGAAGCGCTCAACGTAGTCAGTTGCCATCCGCCGGCCGAACCTTGATTACCACTCGTGCATTGGCCACTTCCATCGGCCCCCGCGCTGATGAAATTCGGAGCGCCGCCCTGTGTTCCGAAGTTCTCAATGGCGTTAACGGTTCCAGCGTTTGTCGATGTGACCGATCCAGTGCCGACCGGCACCAACAGGCTGTTTGCCAACCGTGAGTATTGCACCACTTTGGCGCCTATCACATAGCCGCCGTTTCCTGAATTTCCATCATTCAGATGAGCGGTACCCGTGCAGCCAGTTGCCGACCACCACATCTGCGAAACCGGGAATGTCCCGCTGAAGTTTAGCGTTACGTAATATCCATTCCTGTAGACATAGACGCCCTTGTTGAAAAAGCCGATTAATGTCCCGAGCGTATTATTATTTGCATCGAGGACAGTGCTTCCGGTACCCGCTGTGCCGGCTGGACCCTGCGACCCAGTGGCACCTGTTGGGCCAGTTGCGCCTGTTGCGCCAGTTGGACCCTGAGGACCCTGCGGTCCGGTTCCACCGGTTGAACCAGTCTGTCCCGCTGAGCCCGTAAGACCTGTTGGACCGGCGGAACCAGTCGAGCCTGTGGGGCCAGTCGCACCTGCTGCTCCAGTTAATCCTATCGGACCCGCAGGACCGGTTGAGCCTGTTGCACCAGTCAGTCCCGTTGGACCCGCGGGGCCGGTTGAGCCTGCCGCGCCAGTTAATCCTGTCGGACCCGCAGGGCCAGTCGAACCTGCTGCGCCAGTTGATCCCGTCGGACCCGCAGGGCCGGTTGAGCATGCTGCGCCAGTTAATCCTGTCGGACCCGCAGGACCGGTTGAGCCTGCTGCACCGGTTAGTCCCGTTGGACCCACAGGACCGGTTGGGCCCATAGGCCCAGTCGCTCCTTGAGGCCCGGTGGAGCCCGTTGCACCGGTCGCTCCCGCAGGGCCGCTATTCGCTAGTGTGATCTGCAGTAGTGGCGCATGGCTGCTGGTCGTGCTTTCCTTTGTATCGAATATGGCCGCCAGGTTGGGCGTCGATGGATCTCCAACTAACGCAAATCCGTTGTTACTCGCCGGTGTACTCACCCAGCTTTGGACCTGCGATGTAACATCGAAGGCCAGATATTGCACGTTTTGACTAAGCGATCCCATTCCGACTGGTCCTGCCAGAGACGGCAAGGTTGCATAAGTCAGAGTGGCTTCATTCCATGGTCCGCCCACCGTGTAAAGGTCGACGGTACCCGGCGCCGCAACGCGATTGGCGTAGAGAATCAAAGTTGCTTTCTGGACCTGCGAACTGGTTACGCCCGGAGGCAGAACGCTCAAGCTGAATTGAACCAGGGATGTACTTCCGCCACCCACATTCATCGTACCCAGGTTGCCGTAGTTGGTAGTCGAGTTCGATTGACTGACGTACGTGTCACCAGTAAGTACGCCTTCATCGGCCTGCAGGACGGATGCGGCAATCAGTCCAGCAATCAATCCAACCTGCAGCTTTAATAGATTCGTTTTCATCATTTTGTGTTCTCCAACGTCTTAGATCGGGAGAGGCGGCACTTGCAATAGAGAATGCTGCCGACACTTAGTAACAGGTGGAAATAGTTGTTGGTTCCGGGGTAGACGTGGCGACGATATCGACCGCGTAATTGCCATTCCGTTGATTCCCGAAAGGGTCCACGAATTGCCCTCCCGTGTAATTCCCCATGCCGTCTTGGCTGAAGCCGCTGCTCAATGTCGTCCCGTTTAAATCGTTACCTTGCTGCGTGGGTTCTATGGTGTACATGCCCGGAGTGAGATTCACGCCCGCGCCGGGTTGGGCCGAAATCGGAATGTAGGCGTCCAGGTTCCAAATATTCGGATAGGCTGTTTTCTAATCCACCTCCGTGAAATTGAATCGAGCTAAGCTGGAGATAGCTACGTTCCGTGAAGTTTTTCCGCACCGCGCCACCTGTCGAGCCACCGCCCGAAGCGGAAGAACAACCGCTTGTTCGCGACGATCCAAAATTCGCCTCAGCGAAGATGGCAGTTTTTCAGTACGGAGCTGTTATTATCTTTTTCATCCTGATTTCCGGCTTTTGGCAACTGCAGGTGCAGCAGCAGGAAACCTATTCGGAAGCGGCGGAACGGAACAGCGTAAAATCGCTGCCCATCATCGCGCCTCGGGGTAAGATTCTGGATCGCGATGGACGGGTAATCGTCGACAATCACTCTTCCTGGTCGTTGATCTTGTCTCGCGAGACTTTGAAGCCGGAACATCTGCCCGACATCGCGGAGGGACTGCATCTTGAGTTGGCCGATCTAAACGCGAAGTTGGCCCGCTATAAGGGCAGGCCAAAGTTCGAGCCAATCATCCTGAAAGAAGAACTGACGCCCGATGACTTGGCATTCGTGGAAGCCCACCGCGACCAGGCGTTCTTCCCGGAGATGGAACTGATTCGGTCGCAGCGGCGCTTGTATCCGCAGAACGGTATGGCTGCTCATGTGGTGGGTTACACGGGGGAAATCAGCGATGCCGAACTAGACGCGCCGGAATACGCGAATGAGAATCCGGGTTCGATCATCGGCAAGTTTGGGTTGGAACGCCGGTATAACGACCAACTTCGCGGCGTCGATGGGCAGCGGCAGGTCAAGGTCGACAACTTAGGCCGTGAGCGGGAGGTCTTGCAAAACAAGGAAGCGGTTTCCGGCAAGAGCTTACGAACGACGCTGGATCTGGATTTGCAAGTCGTCGCCGAACTTGCCATGGAGGGACGGCAGGGCGCGGTGGTTGCGCTCGATCCGAGAACGGGTGAGATTCTCGCCATGGTCTCGCGTCCGACATTTGACCCGAATAAGTTCGCGGTGCGCATCAAGACGGCGGATTGGCGGGAGATCAACGACGATCCAGGCAAGCCGCTACTCAATCGGGCGATCCAAGCGCAACTGGCTCCTGGTTCGACGTTCAAGCCGCTGATGGCGATTGCGGGACTGGAAACCAGCACGATCGATGAGAACTACACGGCGCATTGCGCGGGCGGCGCTTCTTTTTACGGGCACTTTCACCGATGCCTTGGGGTGCATGGCGCCATTCAGTTGCATCGAGCGCTCGTTGTGTCTTGCGACAGCTATTTCTATAACGTTGGCAACAAGCTCGGAATCGACAACATTGCCTTCTACGGAGACAAGGCGGGCTTCGGCCACAAGACAGGTGTCGATCTGCCCGGGGAAGCGGAAGGGATACTTCCCTCCACTGCCTGGAAGGCTCGTAACTTACACGCGAAATGGTTTCCGGGCGAGACGATTTCCGTTGCTATCGGGCAGGGATATCTTACGGTGACGCCGATTCAGTTGGCCAGCGCGATTGGCGGGTTGGCCGTTGGAGGAGTGTGGCATAAGCCTCACCTGTTGGTGGAGGACACGAAAACCGAGAAGCCTCACGAATGGGCGCTGAATCCGGAAAACGTCAAGAAAGTGATCGACGGCATGTATGGCGTGGTGAACGAAGGCGGGACCGGCGGGAGAGCAAAGATTCCCGGCCTTGAGGTTTGTGGGAAGACTGGTTCCGCTCAAACCGTTTCGCTCGATTACGCGCGTTCGCACAAGGGCACGGCAGTGAAAGATAATTCGTGGTTCGTGGGTTTCGCTCCGCGTTCCGCGCCTGAGATTGTCGTCGTGACTCTGTTCGAAGGCGGTGAACATGGAAGTCTTTCGGCGCCGATCGCCCGTGATGTGATCAAGTCTTATTTCGATAAGAAAGCGCGCCAGAAGTTGCTGACCCAGAACGCTCAACCACCAAACGCGGCGGCGGGCCTGTAGGACCGTGCGATACCTTTCTCTGCGCGATTTTGATTGGCCGATGTTCCTGGTTGTCATCGCGATCGCGAGCCTGGGTGTGCTCCAGATTTTCAGCGCGACACATGGAACCATGTGGCAGGACAGCTGGTGGAAGCAGATCGCCTATATCGCTGCCGGTTTCGTACTGATGTGGCTGGTTTCGCAGATCGATTACCACGTTCTGATGTCGCAGGTGATGCCGATGTACACCGCGGCGGTGGTGGGCCTGGTCGCGGTGCTGTTGATCGGACGGACGGTTTTTAACTCCACCCGCTGGATCGCGCTTCCCGGCGGATTGAAACTCCAAGTGTCCGAATTCGCTAAACTCGTTATAATCTTACTGGTAGCTCGGTTCATGACGCAGTTGAAGACCGAGGTGCTGGAGTTGCCGGACCTGCTGAAAATCGCCGGTTTGGTGCTGGTTCCGATGCTGTTGATTGCGAAGGAGCCGGATTTAGGCACTGCGCTGACGTACGTGCCCATCCTGGCTATGGGAGTTTTTCTGGCTGGGTTGCGATGGCAGTATTGGGCCGCCATCGGCATTTTAGTTCTTTTGGTTGTACCGATTAGCTTCACAATTATCAAGCCGTACCAGAGAGAACGCCTGGTTAGCTTTCTCGATCCCGATAGCGACCCGAAGGGATCTGGTTATCAGGTGCGGCAGTCGAAGATCGCCGTGGGCGCGGGCGGGATGTGGGGACGTGGCGTAACCAAGGGAACGCAGACGCAGTTGCGGTTCCTGCCGGTGGCGCATACGGATTTCATTTTCTCCGCGTTTTCGGAAGAACACGGGTTTGTTGGCGTCATCGTGGCTCTGGCGTTGTATTTCGTGCTGTTGATGCAGCTTGTCCAGAACGCGCAAACCGCTCCGGATCGGGCCGGAATGTATATTTGCATGGGCGTGGCCGCCCTGGTGTTGTTTCATATTTTGGTGAACGTCGGCATGGTGGTGGGGCGCATGCCGGTAACGGGTATTCCGCTGCCCCTGATGAGCTATGGCGGTTCCAGTATTTGGTCTACCTTCCTGATGTTGGGGTTGGTGAATAACGTTCGGTTGCGCCGTTTTGTGAATTAAATTTGTGGTTGGGAGCCCGTGAACTCTTCCGGTGAAGAGCGGTTCCCCGGTCGGAAAGCGCTGTTGTAGTCTGCCCCTTTGAGACTCCACCTTTCCGGCAAGCGTAAGCTTTTGTTGCGGGGTAACGCCGCATCTTCTTCGGTTGGGTCTCCGTTGGACCCCGGCAGAAGGATATCGGATGTCAAAAGAGCTGGTCGTTTCGGCTACGCGTCATGAGACGCGGGTCGCCGTTCTCGAAGACGATAGTCTGGTCGAGATTTTTTATCAGCGGGAAAAGGAATATTCGCTCGCTGGAAGTATCCACAAGGGACGCGTCACGCGCGTGCTGCCAGGCATGCAATCCGCGTTCGTCGATATCGGATTGGAGCGCGATGCGTTTCTCTACGTTTCGGACTTTTTCGAAGACAATGACGAATACGACAAGGTCGTAAGCGGCGTTGAGGAGAAGGTAGCGCGGCTTGAAAAGGGCTTGCCTCCCGAGCCAACTTCTATGGCAGCTTCGGTTCCCATGGGTGAGCCGGAGGGAGAAGTAGTCGCGAGTCTCGCGGTTCCCTCTTCCAGCCCCGGCACGTTCGGAAACCGCCCTCCGCGGGACGATCGTCAGCAGCGTGGCGACAAGGAACGCGGTGGACGCGGACGGCGTAGAGGCCGCGGCGGGCGCGGCGGCGGGAACGATCGCGGACCACGAGAGTCTAGCGATGGACTGCCGGAGTCGAAGTATTTTTCTCCTCGCGAACAGCCGGTTGAGGCTTCGGAATCTGAGCAGGAAACGGAACTTGAAGCTACACCCTCTTCGGAGATTGTTGTGTTGCCGGGCGAGTCGCTCGCTAAGTACATCGCCGATCCCGCCGCTCCGGTCACTCGCGAAGAGGTAGAAGAATTGGAGTTCGAGCAGGCTTCGGAAGTGGCTGCCGAAGAACCGCAGCCCGAACCCGAGATGGAAGCCGCTCCAGCGCCGGAGGAGGACACCCCGGGCGATGGCGTTCACGAAGAATTTGAGGAGAAGGAAGCTGAAGAGGAGTTCGTAGCCGCGCATCCGGAGCCGGAAGCGATTACGGAATCTGAAACCGACTCTGAAGAAGATCTGACCGTCGAGTACGTCTCGGAAGAGACATTGATTCTCGAATCGGAAGAGTCGATCCCGGAGGACGAGAGCACTTCCGAGGGGGAGCCCGAAGCGGAGCCCGTTCAATCGGCGAGCGTGCGTGAGCCGAACCCCCGGTATGAACGGACGTCCCGCCGGATGCGGCGCAAGGGTGGTCCGGGTCAAGGTCGTGGTAACGAACAGCGTGCGCCTCGTCCGGAAAGCGCCGCGGTTACCGAGATTTCTCAAGCTCGGGAAGAGCGCGCCCGTCCGCCGCTGCCGTCCATCTCGGAACTGCTTCGCGAAGGGCAGGAGATCGTGGTTCAGATCGCGAAGGAGCCGATCGGTCAGAAGGGCGCTCGTATTACGTCTCACGTAGCATTGCCGGGGCGCTTCCTGGTCTACATGCCGTCTGTCGATCACATCGGCGTATCCCGCAAGATTCCCTCGGACGAAGAACGCTCCCGCTTGAAGCGCGTTCTTCAGACACATCGCGTCGGTATTCCTGGCGGTTACATCGTCCGCACGGCGGGCGATGGGCGCACCGAAGAAGAGCTTCGCGCCGACATGATGTTCCTCTACAATCTCTGGCTCGACATGCGCCAGAAAGTGGAAAAGCGCGCAGCCCCGCAGTTGATGCATCACGACCTGGATGTCGTCCAGAGGATTCTGCGCGATCAGTTGACCACCGCGTTTAAAACCGTGTGGGTGGACAACGAAGTCCTATACGAGAGCATCCTCGGCTTTGTCCAACGCTTCCAGCCAAGCCTGGTCAGCCGCGTGAAGTTGTACACTCGCGACAACCCGATCTTCGATGAGTTCGGCATCACCAGCGAACTCGAGAAGGCGTTGCGTCCCAAGGTGTGGCTGAAGAGCGGCGGCTATATCGTCATCAACCAGACCGAAGCGTTGGTTGCTATCGATATCAATACAGGCAAGTATGTCGGCAAATCGAACCGCCTGGAAGACACCATCGTCAAGACGAACACGGACGCCATCAAAGAAATTGTCCGGCAGATTCGGCTGCGCGACCTGGGCGGCATCATCGTGATCGACTTCATCGACATGGATGACCGCAAGAATCGGCAGAAGGTGATGGTCGCCCTTGAAGAAGCGATGCGCGTGGACCGCGCTCCTTACAAGATCCTCCAGTTCAACGACTTCGGTCTTGTCGCCATTACCCGCAAGCGGGTGAAACAATCGCTCGAGCGTACGCTGTGCACGCCTTGTTCGTACTGCGAAGGCGCGGGATCGATCAAGAGCGTCCAGACTGTCGTGACCGAAATCCTGATCGAAGCGCACAAGCTGCGCAAGGTTGTCGATAGCGACGTGATGCTGCGCGTTCATCCGGAGGTCGCGAAGGTACTGAAGAGCAACCAGAACGACTATCTTCAGGAGATCGAAGAGACGCTCGGCAAAACCGTGATGGTGAAGAGCGATCCGCTGCTTCACCAGACCAAGTTCGATCTCGCTTAAGTGATACCGCCCATGAGACGTTTCATGGGCTTCAGAAAGAGAAACATCAGCGCGCCGAGCGCCAGCGCGAACAAGCCAACGTAGCCG
>CAXSIG010000058.1:0-370 GCA_964237255.1 uncultured Bryobacteraceae bacterium | reverse complement strand
ACACTGGCCAGCCGGCCGCTGATGTAATCTCCGACGGAAAGCGCGACAAACCAGATGCCCATGACGAGACCCGCGATGCGATGCGGCGCGAGTTTCGTCATGGCGCTGAGACCGACGGGACTCAGGCAGAGTTCACCAAGGGTTTGAAGCAGATAGGTTAAGCAAAGCCAACCGGGACTGACACCAACTCGGTTCGCTATGGGGACGAGAAGGATTACGCTAAGGCCTCCGAGAAGCAGCGCGACCGCAAACTTGGTGGGAGCGGCGGGATTGCGCTTACCTAGCTTGACCCAGAGCCATGCGAAGACCGGCGCTAGCAGAAGAACGTAAAGCGCCGGCAACGACTGAAACCAACCAGCGGGAAACGGCT
>CAXSIG010000057.1:9873-14848 GCA_964237255.1 uncultured Bryobacteraceae bacterium | reverse complement strand
TTTTCCCCGATCGTCTAACGGTAGGACAGCGGCCTTTGGAGCCGTGAATCGTGGTTCGAATCCATGTCGGGGAGCCAAAATCAGACGGCTTGGCTTACTTGCTCGTGGGTCCTAGTTCGCTTGGAACCAATGTCGAAATCATTGGAGGCATCGTTAATTGTTGCCCCTTTTGTGCCGCCAGATTCCGGTAAACATCGCCGGCCACTCCAGCGGCAACCGGTCCGATCGTCGGCCGTCCACCTGTCAGAAGAACCACAACCACAAGCTTCCGATGTCCGACTTCGCTATAGGAACCGAACCACCCAAGCCGCGTTTTGCCTTCACTACACGTACCTGTCTTACCGTAAAGAACAGCATCTTGCTTGGCGCGTCGAGCGGTTCCAAACTCAACCGCGCCTTGCATTCCCGGTTTGATATCATCCAGCAACGGGGCAATTTCATCTAAGCGGCGCTTCACTTTCGGTTGGAAAGCTTTTAAGTCAGCCGCGGTTTTCGGATATTGCAAGTAATAAAGAGTGCCGCCGTTCGAAATTGCGGTCATTAGGCCTGCCAGTTCCAGCGGAGTCTGATGAATCTCTTCGCCAAAGCTTGTCTGCATCCCCATGCCGCCATTTTTTGGGGGTGCAGCCGGAAAATTGCCCGCTTGCTCACCGGCAATATTCAAGCCCGCTTTTTCACCGTATCCCAGCAATTGAGTGAAGTACTTAACTCGGTCATAACCCAACTTGATGCCCATGTTTGCGAAATACGCATTGTTGGAGTGGGCTAAGGCGTTGGTCAAGTCCATATGAGTCCGCCCGAACAGGTGCACGGGACTCGTACGGCCGACGATCTTCTCATGAAGTGCTGCCAGCGCAACCGATACTTTTATGGTGGAACACGGCTGGAAACCGGGACCAAGCGCAAGCTTCTGATTCACCATAGTCAGCACCCGGCCGTTAGTCGGATCGACAACAACAATTGATCCGTTATACGCGCCCAGCGCGTCTACCGCAGCCCGGCGGATTTCGAGGTCTTCGCCATCTAAGTTGTCGCCAGTGGTGGATTCCCGGAAGGTCGGTTCATCCCACGTCTGAACCCAGACTGGGTGCCGCCTCCTACCCTTTGCGATAACCACGGGGCGGCCATGAACAGCTCGAGGCTTGCGAGTTGCCACCGTCGCAACAGAACGCTTCGACCTGGCGTGTGCCACAGCCTTTTTCTTATGAACAGCAGTAGCTGCCTCAAGCGAGGAGCAGAAAATCGCCAGAGCGACTATCGAGAGTAGTTTAAAAGTCTTCATCGCGTGCCACAGTCCCATAATGTGAACAACAGCCAAGAACGCGAAGACGCCAGAGTGTACTTGAACAACAATCCGGGGAGCAGCCGGAATCAGTAGTTTCGTTCATATCCATACCCTCCGTCAAGCAGTTAAGTGCAATTAGCTTACCGTGATTTATGCAGAATATTCTCTATCCCTTTTGACGATGAGGAAGTAGCGCTCGTTACGCGGCCGTCCAGCCGCCGTCAATCGGGATGATGCTGCCATGCATGAACTCGCTCTCCCCGCTTGCCAGATAAACCACCAAACTGGCAATTTCTTCCGGCTTTCCCATTCTTCCGACCGGCTGACGTTTGTGCAGCTCCGCGCGGGTTTGCTCCTCTTCGCCGGGGTGATATTTGTGAAGATATGCGTCGACAAACGGAGTCTCCACCGTCCCCGGGCAGATGCAATTTACCCGCAGTTCAGAGGGGTAGTCCAGCGAAACTTGCCTAGTCATAGCTACAACCGCGCCCTTGGTAGCGCAATAAGCGAACCGCCTTTTGACGCCGATTAAACCAGCAACCGATCCGATGTTGACGATGCGGCCGGGCCCGAACTGTGAGCGCTTCAGAAGCGGAATGGCGTATTTGGTAATCAAGAAGAGCCCATCGCAATTCACCCGGAACAGACGCTGAAAATCAGCAAGTTCCGTTTCTTCGATTCCACCCACCATCCCGATCCCCGCGTTGTTCACCAGAATATCCAGCTTGGGAACAGCGGCGAGACCGCCTTTCACGGCAATCTCGTCGGTGATATCGAGCGGCAGCACTTGTGCAAAACCGAGTTCCTCAGCTACTTTTTCGGCGCGCGCCACATCCACGTCGGCGATCACTAAGGACGCTCCCGCCGCTCGCAGCGCCCGGCATGCCGCTTCACCGATTCCGCTGGCCCCTCCTGTAACAAGAGCGGTCCGGCCGGCAAGAGAGAATGGAGGATTCACTCCCGGAATTGTATCGCGGGTACGGAATGAATATCGAAACTCTCCAGTCTGAAGTGATTCAATGTGTACGCTGTCCCCGCTTGGCGACCTATATCCGGGAGGTAGCGACCATAAAGCGACGACAGTTCCGCCACGAAGAGTATTGGGGAAAGCCGGTACCCTCCTTTGGCGACCCGCACGCCAGACTCCTGATTGTGGGCTTGGCGCCTGCGGCACATGGTGGAAACCGAACCGGACGGGCATTTACCGGAGACCGATCGGGGGATTTGCTCTACCGAACCTTATATGAGACGGGATTCGCGGACCAGCCGACCGCAAGCGGCAAGGACGACGGGCTCGTCTTACGAGACGCCTGGATAACCCAGATTGCTCATTGCGCTCCGCCGGATAACAAGCCCGCGCCGGAGGAAATCAGGAATTGCCGCCACTGGCTTCGAACGGAATTACGACTTCTTTGGCCGAATTTGAAGGTGGTCGTTGCGCTCGGTAAAATCGCATTCGACGGATATCTCGTTACCCTAAAAGAAAACTCTGAAGTAAACCCGCGTATGTTATTCGCTCATAATCGTTTAAACAACACGGGCGAAAGCCATCCATTACTTTTGAGCTCTTATCATCCAAGCCAACAAAACACGTCCACCGGCAGGCTTACTCCCGCGATGTTTCTTCAGGTTTTCGAACAGGCCCGCGGCTTTTGTTTTCCTTCGCTGCCGGAGTAGCTTCGTCTACCGGTGTGATCCTACGGATAACAACGTAGCGGTGTCGCCGCTGCGGCCCCACGATCGCCGTGGGCGTCCTGCGGCGCATTTCGTAAATCTCAACCGCGGCAACGGCGCCCACCACCACGGCCAAGACCAGACACGCGATTAAGCCTAAGTGACTTCGCGCCCAGGGACTTGTCTCGCCTAGGCGAACCTGTCCACCCCTACTTTTACCGCCCCGCGATGCGCCAATTGCTACCCGGACCACCTTTTCTTTTCCCGCGTTGGGCAAGAAGAATCGGGCGCCACAGACTTCGCAGCGATAAGGCTCCCGAGACAAAATCCGGCACATCATCCTTTCCAAGGAGTGCTTGCGATGAGAGCGGCGGATTTGAGTGTTAAGGCACTCGGGACAGGGAGTTCGGCCCGCTTCTTCAGGGCCATAACCTGCCGGATGGCCTTCTGTCAACTCCATTGCGAAGGCTTGTTTGTTGGATGTATCATAAAGGAGTATTTGAGTGGCCCGCAAACCCGGCTGATTCTGCCTCGACTAGCCCGCTTTCAAATCGAAGGAGTACGGTGAAGAACATTTTTGTGGGGAATTTGGATTTTAACGCATCGGATGATCAGGTGCGTTCCCTTTTCGAGCAGTACGGCACGGTAGATCGGGTTAGCATCAAAACCGATCGCGAGACCGGCCGCTCCCGCGGGTTCGCCTTCGTCGAAATGGCAAATGAAGCTGAAGCGGAGCGAGCCATCTCCGCTCTGAATGGAACCAACTTGGGGGGTCGCGCACTCAATATAAATGAAGCTCGCCCTAAGGGTGAGGGCGGCGGCGGTGGACGTCCCTTCGGTGGTGGTGGTGGAAATCGCGGCGGCGGTGGCGGCAATCAAGGCGGCGGTGGTGGGTACGGCGGTGGTGGTGGCTATGGCGACCGTGGGAATGATCGCGGTGGCAATCATGGCGGCGGCGGCGGAAAACAGCGCCGTGAGCCTAGATGGTAAATTTCCGGCGCTCGACGCGCCGATTCATAGGAAGGGAGAACTTTTATGGCTGGAAGATCTAGCACTACTTTTCAGAAACGTCAGAAGGAACTCGCTCGGCAGGATAGGCAGAAAGAGAAAGCGGCAAAGCGGTTAGACCGAAAAGCGGAGACCGCGGCAGCCGGACCTAGAAATCTCGACGACGATATCGATTACAGTTTGCAGTATCAGCCGGATGCAGAGGTACTGAAAGCATTCGATGTGGAATCAGTAGAAGAGTTAGAAGTAAAGCAGCCTGAATAGGCTGCTTTACCGTTTTACCCCTCCCTTGTTCGTAATCTCCCTGTAGTTCCCTCGTTGCACTTCCCTTCCCTCCTTCGATACGCTAGCCAATTGCTTCCGCTCTGCGTTTGAGCGTTTACCCCACTTATGAACCTTACAGCCGCTCTGTGGTTACAATCCGCAGACCCCGTAGTCGACGGCCAAGTGTACCTGCTTGCCGTTCTGGCGATTGCCCTCCTCAGCCTGGCCGCCGCAGCTTTTCTGGCGAAACACGTGATCGCACAAGATACGGGTTCGCCGGAAATGCAGAAGATTTCGAACGCGATTAAGCAAGGAGCAGAGGCGTTCATGGCGCGGCAAAACCGCACTATTTTAACGCTGGCCATTGTGGTTGCGGCGGTGATTTACGTCGGTTATTTCTTCTTTAAGGGCGATTCACTTCTCGCCCGCCGGATGACGTTTTCTTTTATCGCGGGGGCCATCTGCTCTACGCTGGCGGGTTTCAGCGGAATGTGGGTGTCCATTCGCAGCAACATCCGTACCGCGGCCGCAGCCCGCACGAGTCTGAACAAGGCATTGCAGATTGCCCTGCGCGGAGGCGCGGTAACCGGTCTCAGTGTGGTATCGCTGTCACTACTTGGTGTTTGTTCCCTTTTCTACTTATTCGACGGCCTGAATAATCCTACCCAAGTCCCGAATCAAATTGTTGCGTTCGGTTTTGGAGCAAGCTTTGTCGCCCTATTCGCGCAACTTGGCGGTGGCATT
>CAXSIG010000057.1:1915-9863 GCA_964237255.1 uncultured Bryobacteraceae bacterium | reverse complement strand
GGTAAGGTAGAAGTTGGAATTCCCGAAGACGATCCGCGAAACCCCGCTGTGATCGCGGACTTGGTGGGAGACAACGTTGGCGATTGCGCGGGTCGCGGCGCGGACCTGTTCGAATCGACAGCAGCTGAAAATGTCGGAGCGATGCTCCTTGGCGTCACTATGTTTCCCGTGTTCGGACTCAAAGGCATCCTGTTTCCTTTGCTTGCCCACGCATTCGGACTGATCGCATCGCTGATCGGCGTGACTGTAGTTTCGACGAAAGAGGGCGACGATCCGATGAAGGCACTCAATCGCGGCTTCTATGTGAGTACCGCGGTTGCCGTCGCCGGCTTCTTTCTCGCCGTTCAGCTCTTGCTTCAGGGAAATCTGTATCTCTTCGGCGCTGGGCTAATTGGCATCGCCACAAGCTTCCTGTTTGTCTTTATTACGCAGTACTACACGGAATACCGATATCGTCCCGTGAAAATGATCGCTGCAAGTTGTACTACCGGTCCGGCGACGGCGATCATTTCCGGATTCGCGATCGGTCTGGAATGTGTCGCAATGCCGGTGCTTGTTATCTGTGCCGCGATAATGGGTTCATACTATTTGGGCAGCCATGCCGGACTAAACGGCGTCTCCTCCACGGCCGCCGGCCTGTACGGAACCGCGATCGCCACCATGGGGATGCTCTCAACCGCCGCGTATATTTTGGCCATGGACACGTTCGGGCCGATTACCGATAACGCCGGCGGAATCGTTGAGATGTCGCACCAGCAGGACTCGGTCCGTCAACGGACCGACCGTCTGGATTCGGTTGGTAACACAACCAAGGCTTTGACCAAAGGTTATGCCATCGGCAGCGCGGCACTGGCCGCCTTTCTTCTGTTCTCCGCCTATATCGACGAAGTCAAAACGCTTTTGCATCGCCCGCTTGATTCCGTGTTCACGATCGATATTGGGCACGTGCCAGTCTTCGCGGGTGCGTTACTCGGCGGCATGTTGGTGTTCCTCTTTAGTTCGTTCGCGATCAAAGCAGTGGGCGATACGGCGCAAACGGTTATTGAAGAAGTGCGTCGGCAACTCCGTGCGAATCCCGGAATCATGAAGCGTACGGCCGATCCGGATTATGGCGCTTGCGTTGACATTGTCACACGGTCGGCACTCAAGGCAATGGTGATTCCGGGCGTTCTTGCCGTGGTCAGTCCGATTGCAGTAGGGGTTGTGTTCCGCATGTTCAGCGAACCGGGCGACGCGTTTCCCATTGGCGCAGTCTCTGTGGCCGCGTTTCTGATGGTGGGGACGATCGTCGGCATTCTGCTCGCGATGCTAATGAACAACGGCGGCGGCGCTTGGGACAACGCGAAGAAGTATATCGAGACCGGTGCGTTTGGAGGCAAGGGCTCCGATGCGCATAAAGCCTCGGTAGTAGGCGATACCGTTGGGGATCCGTTTAAGGATACGGCCGGTCCTTCGCTTCACGTGCTCATCAAACTGCTTAGTACGATTACGCTGGTGGCCGCTCCGTTGTTTCTATAAGGGATGCGATGCGGTCCATTTCTCCTCAATGAGTCATCGCGTAAGCAATGTAGTCGATGCCTAGCCGATAAGCCTGCGACGTATACTTTTCTTCGTATTGCGGGTTGTCGGCGTGCTCCCAGGCATCGCCGTTGTCCTGGTTGAACGTCATAGCGGCCATGATGCGGCCATGGTCGTCGTAGATGCCGCGCCAGTGGGGTATGGTGCCGCCCTTTTCGTATAGCTGGTGCGATTCAAGATAGACGATGCCGGGTACCTGCAGCTTATTGTTCAGGTCGTAAATAATGTGGAAGATGGGATCGGCGGCGGGGATATCGACAATGGGACGGTCCGGGAAAATGCGGCTCATACTTTGGTTAAATACGTCCCATTCGTAATTGCCGTGGAAATCGTCGACCATCAGGAATCCGCCGCGGAGCAGATATTCCCGCATCAGCTTGCATTGCGCTTCGGTTAGATCCCAGTGGCCTACTTCTACCGCGTACACCCACGGCCAATTGAGTATTTCACGCGGGTTGGAAGCGTCGTCCAGATCGATGATCTGTTCCGAGGAGCGCGTATGGATGCGGGTCAGGCGTTTGACGCCTGTAACAAACTGCCGGTCCGCTTTTGGAAAATCCGTAGGCCAGCTGCCGCGGCCGCCCCAGAATCCGGCATAACGGCCCGACGGATACTTCAGACGAGCAAACGCCCATTCGGTGCGCTCAAACGCGTTTTGAGGTACCGGAACAGGGTTGTCCTCTTCGTCCGAATACTGCTTGAAGTTAATCTGGAATGCGAAAAGGCTTGCCGCCAGTAATAGAAGGAGAGCGCACCGCACAATCAGCGCCGGCTACTGCAAGCGATTTTGCTGGTTGCTGACCAAAGCATCGAAAACCGCCAGTACCTGCTTGCGATACTCGTACACCCGCTGCAAATTGTCTCGGAACGTGTTCTCAAAATCCTTTGCGCGAAGCCATTTATCGAGGGTTGTCCGGGGGATATCGATATCCTGTCGTAGCCCTTCGAGAGAATGGCCGCGAAGGAATAAGCCGTAAAAGAAGGCGGCTTCACGCTGTGGAGCCAGCGGATCGGAATCGGTCGCCGTGATGGTCATCTCGGTTTAGCGAAAAAGGCCAGTATAACGACGGTTTCGTTTCCGGGCAAGTAGTTCATTTCCACAAGGTGTTAGATGAAGCAGCGGGGGAATCAGTTTCTTTCTCATAATTGCACTATGCGGGTCAACCTGGACGACTTACGGCATCATGCAATCGCGTCGTCGCTCTTTCCCGAAACATCGCTGAAACGGGCGATCGCCAAGCTTGGATTCGTGCAGGCCGATCCGATCCGGTCCCCGGCTCGCGCGCAGGATTTGATCTTGAGACATCGAGCGAAGGACTATCAGGCGGGTGATTTGGAGCGCCGTTATAGCGCACTGGGGATTGAGGAAGACTACCTATACGCGTACGGGTTCGTGCCGGCCCAGACATGGCAGCTTCTTCACCCGAGAAAGCAGCGGGCGCTGACAACTGTAGAACGCCGGGTCCTGGAGATCGTCGCCAAAGGAAAGCGTCTGCACCCGCGCGATCTGGAAGAGCACCTCGGCAAAGATCGGGAGACCAACGCCTGGGGCGGGTATTCGAAGACCACGAACTTTGGAGCAGCTTCATTACCTTGGGCTGACCCGCGTCATGGGTCGTGACAATGGGATCCGGACGTATTCGCCGAACCGGGCGGCAACAGTTGAAATGCCTCCTCAGGAACGGCTCCGGCAATTGGTGCTGACCATCGCGCGCATCCTTGCCCCGCTTCCCGCAACCAGTCTTCGGGCCGCGCTCCATCACTTAGGGCACGCAGCACCTCACTTAGAGAACCGGACGCGTGCGGTGACGGACTTGTTGGCTTCGGGCGATCTGGACAGCGCAGAAGTAAACGGCGTCCAGTATGTGTGGCCTGCCGGGCGTCTGATTCGAAGGGAGCCTGCAAACGTGGTTCGGTTCCTCGCCCCATTCGATCCGCTGGTTTGGGACCGGCGGCGGTTTGAGCTCTTCTGGGGATGGGCATATCGTTTTGAAGCGTATACGCCGCCGGCAAAACGGAAGCTTGGTTATTACGCCATGCCGATGCTATGGAAGGCGGACGTAATCGGATGGGTGAACGCGTCGTCTCGCAACGGAGAGCTTTCGATTGAACGAGGGTTGCAGAGTGCGACCTCGCGGCTGGGAACCGACTTTGAAGAAGCGTTCGAAGCGGAGGTGGAACGCTTTCGCCGTTTTCTATCGCTTTGAAACTTCAGGCACGGCCATGCGCGCGTACATGGCCGCGAGTTCCTGTACCGCGCGGTCCGCTTCGCCGCGGTCCGGCGTTTCGTTGTCGTCCTTCCAACCGGAGCGCTCCCCTTGTTCGCTCGATTGCACCACAATCCCATCGCGGCGCGCGAGTATGTTCAAGTTACCGAAACCCAGTCCGTAATTCACGTCCGGCTGAGGAATCAGCCAGGCAATCTGGCCGCGAACCGGGATGATCGATTCGTCCTTCCACAGCGCTCTTGCTCCATAGCCGGTGCAATTGATGATCACCTTCTGCGGCAGGGTGGTTAAGTCCGCAGGGGAATGAAATTCGACAGTCTCTAGCTTGCCTCCCGCGATCAGGAAGTCGGTCATCAACTGGCGCGAGTAATCGGCCACATTGAACGTCATAGAACTATTCCGCCGCGCGAATTTAGTGGGGAATGGATGCGTTCCCGGCGGTAGTTCGATTCCTCTCGGCGTAAGATCGCGAATCCGGCTTCGATACTCGGCGAAGTCAAGAGCATCGGCTTCGGGCCGGCGCTCGCGCGGTTCGGGTGGCGACGGATCGTAAAGGGAATACCGATCCGTCCATTCGATCGGGTTCCCTGCCATTCCGAGATAGCTTTGATACATCGCGAAAGAGGAACGCGCCATCTCTTCCCAAAGCGCGCCAAACGATGCGGGAGCCTTCGACGTGAGGGCAACGCGCGAATCCGGAGTCCAAGAACCGGTAGCCCGTGACGAACGCACTTCCGGCGGACGTTCTTTCGCATAGATGGTCACTCTAGCCCCCGCCCTTTGCAGCAACGTCGCCGACGTCAATCCCAATGCGCCGCATCCGATTACCGCGACCTCTTTGTCGCTTCCCGCCTGCTGCATCGCGTTACGCACAGCAATCATGCTGGAGCCCCAGGAGAGCGACCATCCGCTCCCGCCGTGACCGTAGTTGTGAACTACGATTTTCTCGCCGACACGTTCGACATCAAGGCGAGGCCCTTCCGCTCGAAAAGGCCGAAGACAAACAGTAATACGAAAGATACGATCCGTATGGGCGCGGATGGGAATGAGAGGAGGAACGGCATCGTAGATGGGTAGCGCTGGAACTCGCGCCGCAACCGGCTGCTTGCGCGCGCAACCCGCAAGCCCCGCAAGACCGAGGAACAGCCGTCGATTGATCCGATCCATATCGACTCAGAATAGCGAATCAGTTCGGGTACGGATCATTCGCGCGCACGACCCGAATTTGATGGTCGGTGAACTTGTGATGCGCGCCGGGAAGTTCGAACTTCGGCATATGACAAGTGGTGCAGTTCTGCTTCGCCACCGGACAGGTCTTCGATGTCGCGTGACAGCTTTGACACTTCGCGTCATAAGCGGCCGGCGCGGTCGCGACCGTCTGATGCGGATCATGACAAGCCGTGCAACCGATGCGCGAATCTGCGGCGTCATAGCACTTGCTGTTGGCTAAGCGATACGGCTGGAACCGAACGTTATTGATACTGTGAGGCCCGTTTGCGGCGATGTCGGCCCAGGTGTGATGACATTGGCCGCAGAAGTTGGATGTTTCCTCCGTACTCAACTTGCCTAACCGAGCGATTTTGGTGGCATTGCGGTCGCCACGTTGGGCGGCTACGGCGTGAGTATCGCCACCTTCATGGCATCGTACGCACTGCACTCCAGGCGTCAACGAGTGTACCGGCCCGGTGGAATGGCAGCTGAAACATTCACGGGTTTCGGTGGTGGAAAGCGGTCGGCCGGCTGCTTCGCTCACATTTGCAGGCTTGTAGTTTTGCGCTCCCATGGTCAGGTCGAGACCGTTCCGTGCCTTGAAAAAACTGACTCGGCTTTCGAAATACTTGCCGTCCTTCCGATACACGTAAGTCTGGCCCGCTTCGCCCAATCCCAGCGCCCATGCCAAGGGAAGAGTTACGGTTGTTTTTCCATCCGTGACCGAATAGAGACTTTCTTGACCTTCTCTCGTAATCGTGTAGCGATACTCGCCTTCGCGAAAATCCAGCCGTGGATTGTTTCGCAAAATCTCGCATCGATCCACCGGTTCCATAGCGCGAGTCATTTGCGTCACCGCACTCTGGGCCTTGTGACACGTCGCGCAGGTGGGTGTGTCCGCATGGAGCGCGGGAAGTAGCAACAGGTACAGCCAGAACTTCACTGTCCTTAGTCTATTCAGTTTCCCAACGGAAGCGAGAAATGGCGAACAGCGCGAAGACCGCTGCAAATCCCAGCAGGACAAGAATGGGCAACACGGCTTCGCTGAAACCTAAGCCGCGCCAGCTCATCCCGTCTAAGCCGTCCATTGCCCATCGCGCAGGCACCACCTTGGTCATGTCGCGAAGCCATTTCGGAAACAGGAAGCTTGGAATCCAAGCGCCGCTCAACATTACCATGAGCAGCGTCGCAAGAATCGATAACCCGCGTGCTCCTTGTGGAGTTTTACCGAGAGCCGCAATTACCAAGCCGTAGCTCGACGTCATCAGGCCGAACGCGATGCAAACGCCCGCGAATCCGAGTAAGCTTCCCTCGATCTTTACTCCAAAAACCAGGCGGGCGAACGCGAAGACCACCGCGAGAATCATGCACACCATAACGGTGGCGCTGACTACGCGGCTCCCGACCAGTGTCCACTTTGAAAGCGGGGACGATGCGAACCGCTTCCACAGGCCGCGCTGCCGATCCGTCAACATTCCGATTCCCACATCAATTCCCAAGAACAAGATGAACTGGATCGCCATGCCGCCGAACGAATGCGCGTACGGATTGTAGAATCCGTTGCGGTTCACGGTAACCGGCACTTCGGCGGTTTCGAAAGGCGGTGGGGCGCCATGGTTCATGGCAGCGGCAATGCGCCCCGTTACCAGCCCTTCAATCATTTTTGCTTCTACTTCATGCGACGGGTCGACGAAGAAGGTCAGCTTGGGCCGTTGCGCTGCCTGGAACATCACCTGACGTCCAAATGCGGGTGGGATGATCATCGCCACCGAGGCGTTGCCTTTCTGGATCTGACTCCGGGCTTCGTCGAAGGACACGCGACTGACATCCAATTGGGAGGCAGCCATCATGCCGTTCACAATTGCCTGAGAGATGGGGCTGTTGTCCTGGTCCGTCACCAAGAGCTTCGCGCGTGACGCGGTGCCCGATTGATAGGTGCTGCCACCAAAGACGTATCCAAAAAAACTACCAATGATGATAGGAGCCACGAAGGCCATAATCACGGCCCGCCGGTCCTGAAGAAAGATTTGCAGGTCCTTTCGAATTAACGCCAAGAAAGCGATCATGAATCTCGCAAGCTCCGTCCGGTCATAGTCAAAAATACGTTTTCCAAGCTAGGTGTTTCGGTGGATATACTTTCAAATCGGCAACCGCGTGAAGCAAGCCAAGTCAAAACCGCGGGCGCGCCTTCCGAAAGGTCTTTAAGCATGACGGAGAGCCGGTTGCCGGTTAATTCGGCGCTCTCTATCTCACGCAAAGTTCGTAGCTCCGCAACCTCGCAGGGCTTTACCAAGTCGACGACCAATTTGTTTGTCGCGGGTAGCCGCCGATAGAGGCCGGCTAAGGTATCGTTAGCAATGAGCTTGCCGTGGTCCACTACTACGATGCGGTCGCACAGCCGCTCGGCTTCCTCCATGTAGTGCGTTGTGTAAACAAGCGTTTTTCCCCGCGCTTTCAGAGCTTCCAGATTGTCGAAAATCGCGTTGCGGCTCTGCGGGTCCACGCCGACGGTTGGTTCATCCAGCAAGAGAACTTCAGGATCGTGAAGCAATGCCGCCGCCAGATTCAGACGCCGCTTCATGCCACCGCTATAAGTACCCACCTTGTCCTTGTCCCGATCATGTAGGCCCACCAGTTCGAGAGATTGATCGATGGCACGCTTCGCTTGTGCTCCCCCGATTCCATAGAGGGCGGCGAACAACTCCAGATTGGAGCGCGCCGGAAGTTCATCATAAAGAGCCAGATCCTGAGGGACCAAACCGATTTTCCTTTTCACCGGATTCGTCTCGCCGGACATGGCGATCCCGTCGATTAGCACTTGCCCTGCGTCAGGCGCGATCAAACCGGCAATCATGGAAACGGTGGTGGTCTTTCCGGCGCCGTTCGGGCCAAGCAGGCCGATGGTTTCGCCGCTAGCAACGCTGAACGAGACG
>CAXSIG010000057.1:0-1905 GCA_964237255.1 uncultured Bryobacteraceae bacterium | reverse complement strand
GCCTTCTTCAAGTCGATTACCTGTAGCATTGTGACTTACCCATTTGCGCACGACCTCCGGATTAACGCTACGGTTTAGCGGACGGAAGGTGGAAATACCCGGACAAATCGTGTGAAACGGGAGAGTTCCTGGAGACAATGAGCGAGATGGCTTTTCAAAACAGCTTAGCCGCGTGGCTTAACGTTCGCGGAAGCGTCCGGGCGTTGGCGTTCTATCAAGCCGCGTTCGACGCCAAGGTGATTTACCGGTTTGGTGAAACGGAAGAGAGTATCGTGGCGAAGCTTTCGATTGGCGGCGCAGAATTCTGGATGGGCGACGAAGCGCCGGAACACCAGAATTTCAGCCCGGAGTCTCTAGGCGGCACAACAGTGCGGCTGATTCTGGTTGTGGAAGATCCCGATGCTGTGTTCGCGCGTGCGGTCCAGGCCGGCGCTAAACAAGTCTCCGCAGTCAGCGAGGATCATGGATGGCGGTTGGGACGCGTGGTGGACCCGTTTGGATATATCTGGGAAATTGGGCGTGAAACTAGTTCAGAACCCGCCCCGGATGTAGTCCCGTAGCCTTTCCTTCGCTCCACACAAGGTCGCCATTCACGAAGACCTTCTCGCGAAAGTGGCGCGATCTCTTACTCGCGCTGCGTCGAATAAAACAAGGTCCGCATAAGCGCCCACCTTTACCGCGCCGCGGTCCTTCAGCTTCAGCCGTGCGGCGGGAGCACTGGTCATCTTGCGGATCGCTTCAGATAACGTTAGCCAGTGCTTCTCACGTACATAGTCGCCCAGCACCTTTGGAAACGTACCGGCGCCACGTGGGTGCCGCATTCCAAGCCCGCCATCGCTCCCCACCATCACCCAAGGCCGCTGGTAGAACGTCCGGATATCTTCGTCCTTCATGGCCTTGCAGACTACTCCAGCGCCGCCGTCCTCGACGATTCGGCTGTAGAGCGCGACCGGCGTCATGGATTGCGCCTTCGCCAACTCGGCTAGTGTGTGCTGTTCGTAATCCCGATGGGCAACGCAGGACGTGATGGTGACGTTCTCCGCCCCTCCAACATCGGCGAGACCTTTTGCGACACTCACAGGATCGTCATAGCGCTTATCGAGCACCAGCACAGTAAGGCCAGATGCCCATGCTTCATAGGGGTAGCAATCGGCCGTGATGTCCACGCCGCGTTTGCGTGCCGATTCGATCAATTTGACGACTTCAGAGGCTTCGCCCCAAACCGCCGCTGTCCCCAGTTTGATGTGAGAAATTTCGACCGGCAGCTTCGCTTCGTCACCAATGCGGATTGCCTCGCGAAACGAGTCGAGCGCGTGGTCTCCCTCATCTCGCACGTGGGAAAAGTATATACCTCCGTGCTTCGCGGCTGCCTTTGCCAAAGCAATCAATTCTTCGGTGTCGCTGTAGCTTCCCACTTCGTATTCCAGGCCGGACGATAACCCAACCGCGCCGTCACGCATGGCTTGTTCGACTAACTCAGCCATGCGGGAAATCTCATCGGGTCGTGCTTTACGCTTGTAATCTTTACCCATCACCTGGGTTCGGACGGTTGCGTGCCCCACCAGCGTTTGCAAGTTCAACGAAGCAGGCTGCTCCCGGCGTTTCGTCAGATAATCCGCAACGGGCCATTGCGATCCTCCGTCCTGACCTGCCAGAAATGTCGTGATGCCTTGCGAGACCTGCGACGCGGCATCCAGATCCGTTTGCAGCCGATCCGAATGATTGTGCATGTCAATGAAACCGGGCGCTAGCGTCAGACCCGCCGCATCGATTACCGTTTCGCCCTGTTGCGGAGCAAGGTTCCCAATTGCTTGGATCCGGTCGCCGCCGATCCGCACACTGGACTTTTTACCTGCCGATCCGGAGCCATCGATCACGACCGCGTTCCGGATCAAGGTAGACTTC
>CAXSIG010000056.1:4644-14951 GCA_964237255.1 uncultured Bryobacteraceae bacterium | reverse complement strand
GTCGTCGGCTTTCGGCCGCGGCACGCGGTCTGCCATTCCGCCGCCGTGCAGAGGATCCGGAGCCAGCCGAGTACAAAAAACGAAACCATCCGGCGAAGGATCGCCCGACATCACACCGAGAGAGAAAGGGTACTTCGTAAAATTAGGTGCGGCGAAAACCGGCGAAGCAAGCGCGGCGGCGCGCATCAGAAAGAGTCGACGGGTGAAGTCCATCGGAGCGATTCTATCGTGGGAACCGTTACGAATGCATGACTTGCCCGCCATCTACGTTGATGCATTGCCCAGTGATTTGGGCGGCACGAGCGGAAGACAGAAAAGCGACGGTATCGGCGATATCGTCCGGTTCTTGCCAGCGGCCAAGCGGTGCGACGGTGCGAATCTTCTCCGCGGCCCATTCGTCATACGAGCGCTGGAGTTCGCTTGGTTGTCTCGCGTTCCAAGCCTCCCACACGCGCTGATTGAGGGGAGTGCGCACCATGCCGGGTGAAACGGTATTTACACGGATGTTGTGAGGCGCAAGGTCTTTCGCCAGGCATTGAGCGAAGTTGATATTCGCGGGCTTACTGGCACTGTAAGGAGGGTCGGTCTGGGAGCCGATCTGGCCCGCGACGGACGCGAGAAACACCATGGTGCCGAACCCGCGCTGCGTCATTCCCGGAGCAAAAGCATGGGCCGCGTTCACCATTCCCAGAATGTTGATTTCTAGAACGCGTGGCCAATCCTCGGGAACAAGATTGGTGAACGGAAAACCGAACTTTCCCGAACCGACCGCGGCTGCATGAATCAAATGTTGAACCGGTCCGAGCGCGTCTTCCGTACGTTTGAGCGCCGTTTCCACTTCGTCGCGCTTTGCAACATCGACCTTCGCGTAAAAGGATGCCGTAGCCGACGCGGCGGAAATATCCCAGATCGCAACGCGGCATCCCTCCTCCTCAAGTTTGCGTGCGCACGCCAGTCCGATTCCGCTGGAGCCGCCGATCACGACGGCGACATGGTTGTTCAGTTCGAGATGCATGAGTCTCTTCCATACCAGCACGACCAAATTTGCAAACTAAGCTTCGTGCGGAATAACAAACTCTTTACACCGCAATCGGCGGATAACGCGTACTAATGGAATCTGGAGACCAGTTCCATGAGACCGCCGCGCGTCCTGTCGATATCTACGTTGCTTCTTTGTTCGTTATGGGGCGCAGCCGCGCAATCCACCACGTCTCGTATTGTGACGAGCGCGAAATCGTTTCTTTCGACTCTCGATGAGAAACAGCGGCAAGCCGTACTCTTCGCGTTTGACGATCAGGAACAGAGGAAACGTTGGTCGAATTTTCCAACTGGAATCGTTCAGAGAGCCGGGATGGACTTCAAAGAGATGACTCCCGCTCAGCAAACCGCCGCGATGAACCTGCTTTCCACAGTGCTCAGCAAACGAGGCATGGAAAAGGTAGAGCAGATTATGGAAGCGGATGAAGTGCTGAAAACCAGCGAAGGAAACGGTCCTCCGCGCGGAAATCGGGGAGGAGGGCCTCCATTTGGCGGCGGTGGGCCAGGCGGGCCCGGTGGACCGGGTGGAGGGCGGGGAAGGGGGCCCGGCGGCGGACTGTTGTTCGGGAAAGACTTGTACTACGTCTCCTTCCTGGGCACGCCTTCCGACAAGAGTCCGTGGATACTACAATTCGGTGGACATCACTTGGCTTTGAATATCACCATCGCCGGGGAGCAAGGTATCCTTACGCCAACCCTGACCGGCGCGCAACCGGCCCTTTACACAATCAACGGCAAGACAGTTCGGCCACTCGGCCAGGAGAGCGACAAGGGGATCGCCCTTCTAAATTCTTTGGATGAGAAACAACGCGGACAGGCAATTCTGAACTACCGTGTGTCCGATCTGGTCCTTGGTCCGGGCCAGGATGGTAAGACGATACAGCCCGAAGGTCTAAAGGCCCTGAGCATGAACGAGAAACAGCGCGCGATGCTTCTGGACGTAATTAAAGAGTGGGCCGGTATTGTGAATGACAAAGCTTCGGAAGTGCGCATGGCGGAGTTGAAAGCGGACCTGAACGAAACCTGGTTTGCTTGGAGCGGACCGACCGCGGTTGCTCCCGGGAGCAACATCACGGCGTATTACCGCATACAAGGACCGCACCTTGTCATTGAGTACGCGCCTCAGCAAATGGGTGGCGACGGGGCACTTCACGTCCACACCATGTATCGCGATCCAACGAACGACTATGGCCAGAAGCTCGCCGCGAAATGACGTGCGGCTTCGCTGCCGCGCTTTTAGTCGCACTCGCGACTGACGCTTTCGCGCACCGGCTGGATGAGTACCTGCAGGGCACAATCATCTCGCTAGAAAAAAACCGCGTTGCTCTACAGATGACGCTAACGCCTGGCGTCGCCGTGTTCCCCTTACTGATTTCGCAGATGGACACCAATGCGGACGGCGCCATCTCCGACGAGGAACGACGCGCGTATGCTCACCGGGTTCTCCACGACATAAAGCTGAGTTTCGATAAGGAGCGCTTAACGCCCCACCTAGTTTCGATGCGATTCCCAGATACCGGCGAGATGAAAGAAGGCCGCGGCGAGATTCAGCTTGACCTCAGCGCGGAACTTCCCAGTGGAGGGCGAAACAGAAAGCTCATCTTTGAGAATCGTCATGAGAGCCGGATTGCCGCCTATCAAGTGAACTGTTTGGTGCCGCGCGATCCGGACATCCGGATTACGGCACAGCAACGCAATTACTCCCAGTCACTTTATCGATTGGAGTACGCGCGGACCGATCTGGGTTTCGGTCTGACATGGTTGGCAATCTGGTTCAGCGGATTCGGATGGCTCGGCTTGACCGCGCTATTTCTGCTCAGACAAGCAAGGTCTGGAAAGCACGCATCCGGTCCAAAGGAAACGTTTACGAAGCCTTAACTCAAGGCCAGTAACGAAGCGGTGGTCCGAATCGCTCTCCTCATTGAGTGAAGACAAAACACTCAAGGAGAAATTACATGACGAATAAACTGCGGTTGTTTTCGGGTATCTGCTTAGCGGCCGCCCTGAGTATCGGTTCAGGAGTCGCTCAGGTGCGGGGCACTCTCGGTGTGACGTTGCCCCAGAAGTTTAGCGTAAACGGGGTTGAGCTTCCCGCCGGAGAATACCGAATTCACGAAGTAACCGGGTCGGGTGCGAACGCTGTTCTGCTGTTTCGCGCTGCTTCCGGCGAGAGCGTCAACGTGCTTGTCGAGCCGATAACGAAAGCGCGGCAAGAGACGGCGGCGGAGAGTTCGGTCACTCTTCACCAGGTAGGCGACCATTTGCGGTTGGATGAGGTTTGGCTCGCGGGCAGTGACGTGGGCTTTCACGTTCTCTCTTTCGGCAACTGAGGTGAGCGCTGGTTCGGACCTATTACATTTCTTAACAAAACCGATCGACCATGGCCGGCATCTATCCTGAGTGTGGGGAAAACAAGACTACTTCGTTCGAGTGGAGGCGGCACCGTGAACTCTTGGGTTAGAAGAGTGCGGGCCATTGTTCCACACCTGTTCGGGGTGCTGCTCGCTCCCTTGGTTTGCGCACATCAGCAACCTACGACGCTTGCATTGTTGGACATCGGCTCGGGCCAGGTGGATATGAATCTTCATGTCCCCTTAACCGAGTTACAACTGGCCTTTGGTCACGATGTAACGCGTCGTCCCGAACAGACGATTGCCGTATGGGGGGCACCGTTTCGCGCTTACCTGATTGATCACATTCATCCGGTTACCGATACAGGGCGCCCTTGGTCCGTACGGGTGCTGGACCTGACAGTGGACCATGCCGAACAGACCCAGAGCGGACCGTTTCAGGAGGTGCTGGTCCGGCTTCTTTTAACTCCGCCGGCAGGGGCGGGAACGCGAAACTTCGTCCTTAACTACGACGTGATCATGCACCAGGTTGTGACTCACAAGGCAATCGTCTCCGTCCGAAGCGATTGGGCCTCCGGCCGCGTGGAGCCGACTCAGATCGGGGTCATCGCAGTGAATACAACCACCGCGCGGATTGAGCCGCTGACCATTCATTTGGGAGAGGGCAGTTCGTGGAGGGGATTTCAAGGAATGCTCGGCATGGGTATGCAGCACATCCGGGAAGGGACAGACCACCTGCTCTTTCTCCTGGTGCTGTTGTTACCCGCGACGCTGAAGCGAAACGGCACGCGTTGGGGAGAATGTGGAGGTACCAGGTACAGTCTGACGCGCTTGGCGAAAATCGTCACCGCTTTCACTCTGGGCCATTCGGTGACTCTGGTCGCGGGAGCTCTTCAGTGGATTAAACTGCCGCAACAACCGGTGGAGGTCTTAATCGCTTTCTCGATTCTGGTGACAGCGGTGCATGCGATTCGCCCCATATTTCCCGGTCGCGAGGCGCAAGTTGCCGCTGGATTCGGTCTTGTTCACGGTCTTGCCTTCGCGAGTGTTCTGGCCGATCTGAAATTAGGTTCAGGTCAGATGGCCCTTAGTATTCTCGGGTTCAATCTGGGCATTGAGTTCATGCAGCTTTTCGTCATCGCGCTCACGGCGCCTTGGTTGATTATTCTGAGCCAGACGCCCGCCCATCGACGGGTGAGATGCGGCGGCGCAGTGTTGTCGGCTGTTGCCGCTCTCGGCTGGATTGTGAACCGGGTTTCGGGGGAATCGAATGCGGTTGAGCGCGCTATGAGCACTGTTACGGAGTACGCGCCTGCGGGCATTCTGATACTGGCGCTAATAGCGCTGCCAGCTTACTTTTATAAAACGCTTTCGGCGGCGCGTTC
This sequence comes from uncultured Bryobacteraceae bacterium, assembly GCA_964237255.1. Lineage (GTDB taxonomy): Bacteria > Acidobacteriota > Terriglobia > Bryobacterales > Bryobacteraceae > JALYXI01. The sequence continues at coordinate 10,177 of CAXSIG010000056.1, read as the reverse complement.
TCTTAGTCAAGCTGCCTAGATAAAAAAAGGAATCATACAGTGAAAAAGAAGTTTGGGAATCTATCAAACCGGGCCACCCGTCAGACCTTTCTACTCGCGCTCGCCGCCCTCTTGTCCCTCGGCTTCGCCGGTTACTCCTTGGTGGGACTTCGCGCCGCCGATGCGACAAATAATAATCCGATCTTTACCGCCAATCGGGCGTTGACGAATCGGGTAACAGCGGAGAGCACGTTTTCTCCCAAGATTACAGTGAGCGATGTAGTAACTAAGGCGCTCGCGTTCAAGGGTATGTTGACGACCGCGCAACAACAGACTCTGGAGCTTTCATATACATCGGACTTGGCGCGAAAGTGGTCGAATCTGCCATGCGGGAATACTTGTCGGAATGGCATTGGTTTGGGTACGCTTACCGCGGACCAACTTACCGCTGCATTGACCGTGATTCAGGCGGTGCTAGGTGCATCGGCGGACGAGGGGTTTGACGAGTTCCAGCAGATCCGGATGGCGGACGATGTCTTGGCGGCCGCCCAAGCCAGTGGAGGTGGAGGACCCGGAGGTGGTACACCTCCCGGTGGCGGTACCCCTCCCGGGGGTGGCACCGGGGGTGGAGCAGCCGGCGGTGGATACGGTTCCGGCATTTACTACCTGGCGTTCTTGAATACTCCGACCAACACGGGCGCATGGATGATGCAGTTTGGCGGGCATCATTATGCCGCGAATATTAGTTTCAACCAAGGCCATATTGTTTCCACCACGCCTCACTTTTACGGTTTGGAGCCGCTGAGTTTCACAACGAACGGCACAACCTATGCGCCGCTGACGCAGGAGCACGATGCTATGGCGACAATGTTGGCCTCCCTCAGCTCAAGCCAACTCGCCGCGGCAAAGCTCACACAGACATTCAGCGACGCCACGCTCATTCCGGGCGAAACAAATGGCGGGAGCGGCACGTTCCCCACCACGAAAGTTGGTATCGCCGTGAGCAGTCTCAGCGCCGCTCAGCAACAACTCGTGCTGGAAGCGATGAAACCGTGGGTGCAGGATATGAATGCAACCGTAGCCGCGAACCTGCTTTCCATCTATCAGAGCGAACTCTCCGGTACCTACATTGCTTACACCGGGAACGGAATCTCCGGAGATCCTACCTCCTTTCTCAACGCTAATACGAACTACGCCCGCATCGACGGTCCAAGTGCGTGGATCGAGTTCGTATGTCAGAACGGCGTTGTGTTCCAAAACCAAATCCACTACCACTCGGTCTGGCGCGACCACGTACGCGATTACGCGAAGGACTTGAGTCTGACGGTGCCGCTCGAGATTTCGTCCACGGGATCGACGGGGGGAATCACGTCCGCATCGTCCGCCAGTTATGCCGTAGGCTCACTTGCACCGGAAGCAATCGGTACATTATTCGGAACAGGTCTGGCATCCAGCACGGTTTCGGCTTCCACCGGTTCGCTACCCACGACGCTCGGCGGAGTACAGGTACAAGTAAAGGATTCCGCGGGCGTCACCCGCAACGCGCCGTTATTTTATATTTCTCCCACCCAGATCTCCTATCAGAATCCTGCGGGCGCCAGCACAGGAGCGGCGATCATAACCGTTTCGCTCAATGGGGGAACCGTGGGCCAGGGTGCCACTCTGGTGCAGCAGGTAACGCCCGGCCTGTTTGCAGCCAACGCGAATGGCAAGGGCGTTGCTGCGGCTATCGCCGTAAAAATCGGCGCCGACGGTTCACAAGTAGCGCAGCCGCTTTTACAACTGAATCAAACAACCAACCTATATGAAGCCGTTCCTCTGACCGTAAGCGACACATCGAGTTCGATGGTACTGCTTGCCTTCGGGACCGGTTTTCGGAACGCGTCCTCTTTAGCGAATGTTTCCGCAACCATCGGCGGTACAAAAGCCGATGTACTCTATGCGGGCGCACAAGGGACATTTGTAGGGCTGGACCAGGCAAATATTCGCATCCCCAGCAGTTTGGCAGGAAGCGGCAATGTAAGTGTCGTCCTTAAAGTCGATGGTAAGGCGAGCAATCCCGTAGTAATCAATGTCAAATAATTAGGCCGAAGGCGCTGCGGCAGTATAAAGCTACAGTCCAAGAACGCCGATAGTCGTGCATGTCAGGAGACTATCGACCACTATGAAAATTGCGTTCGTCGGCTTGTTGCTCTACTGTTCCACTTATTTAGCCGCACAAGAGAGTGAGGAGAAGGAGCCGGCCGCTATCGTGGAAATAGGGGCCGCCCCCACCTGGAACGTAACCGAAGGACGGTCCAGCATGCGGCCCACAGCCTCGGCGGAATTTACACTTATCCCCAAGTGGCTGAAATTCGAAGTCGGCACGTCGCCCACCTTCGGCCATCGCGTAACCGAGTGGGACACGGACTTTCTTCTGAAAAAGCCTTGGACCATTTCGAAAAATGTAGAACTGCTCGCGGGGCCGGCCTGGATACACACAAAGGAAGAGGGTCTAACCAGTAATTCGATTGCCGCCGTGGCAGTTCTGGATGTGATGTTCTGGCCAACGGCGAACCGTAGGGTCGGCTGGTACATCGAACCGGGATATGAGTATAACTTTGGTAAAGGTCATCAACACTCGGTCGGATTTAGCGCCGGACTACTTATCGCGTTCCGGTAAATTTCATTCTCTCTGTGAAGCTACGCCTGCCATAATTGGGAACGGCGTGTAAGTCACACTGCTTTCGGAGGAGAACATCGTTATGCAAGAAGCCATTCAGCAGTTACGAAGTCAGATGAGGGGCATCGTAATTGAGCCGCATGAAGAGGGATACCATGCAGCGCGCAAAGTGTACAACGCCATGATCGACCGTAATCCGCGTCTGATCGCGAATTGCACCAGCGCTGCGGATGTGATGGCGGCGGTGAAGATGGCCAAAGCGAAAGACCTGAAGGTGTCAGTCCGCGGCGGCGGCCACAATGCCGCAGGCTTGGGTGTGTGCGACGACGGTCTGGTGATCGACCTTTCCGGCATCGACTACGTTCGCGTAGACCCAGCCGCAAAGACTGCGATGGTGGGCGCGGGTTGCACATGGGCGCAGGTGGATCACGCGACGCACGCATTTGGATTGGCGGTTCCGTCCGGGATCATTTCGACCACCGGTGTGGCGGGTCTTACTTTAGGCGGGGGAATGGGGTATCTGTCCCGCAAGTACGGCTTGACTGTCGACAACCTGCTCTCCGTGGATATAGTGCTTGCCGATGGATCGTTCGTGATCGCCAACGCCGATGAGAATAGCGATCTCTTCTGGGCGGTCCGCGGTGGCGGTGGCAACTTCGGCATCGTGACCAGCTTTTTGTTTAAGGCTCAGCCCGTCGAAATGGTGTGCGCCGGTCCCATGGTCTGGAACCTGGAAGACGCGGAGGACGTGATGAAGTGGTATCGCGAATTCATCACGCAGGCGCCGGAAGAGATGAACGGCTTTTTCGCGTTCATGACCGTCCCGCCAGGCCCGCCATTCCCCGAAGCAATCCATCTGAAGAAGATGTGCGCGATTGTGTGGTGCTATCAGGGATCCATGGAGCAGGCGAACACGATTCTAGAGCCGATTCGACAGCGTCGTCCACCGGCGTTCGAGTTCTTCGTGCCGATGCCGTTCCCAATGCTGCAAGGGATGTTTGACGCTCTGTATCCAACCGGCTTGCAATGGTATTGGAAGGCCGACTTCTTCAAGGAACTGACTGACGAAGCGATTGAAAAACACCTGAAGCATGCGGCGGAGTTGCCGACCATGCATTCCACCGTGCATTTATATCCGGTAAATGGCAAAGTGAATCGCGTCGGCGAAAGCGAGACGCCGTTTGCGCATCGCGATGCGACGTGGAGTCAGGTGATTGTGGGTGTAGATGCCGATGCCGCAAACTGCGGCAAGATCATGGATTGGGCGCGCGCTTATCACGACGCGTTGCATCCGCATGGAGCGGGTGGTGCTTACCTGAACTTCATGATGGATGAAGGAGAGGACCGGATCCGCGCATCTTATCGCGGCAACTACGATCGCTTGGCCGAACTCAAGGCGAAGTACGATCCGGAGAACTTCTTCCGGGTAAATCAGAACATCAAGCCTGCTGCAAAAGCTTGAACCTCGAATACGATGTAGGCTTGCTTTAGAGCAACCATGACTCGTATTGCGCGCCTTGTTGCGCTTCCCGCCCTCTTCAGCGTCGCGACAGCGCTGGCCCAACGCGGCGCGCCGATCGCTCAACAACTCACCTTCATCCCTTATCACGCGAGTGGCATGTATGAGGTCGGGGAGACGGTCGGTTGGACTGTGACGCCCGGACCGGTCGATCCTACCTACACCTACAAGTGGACCGTCCGGAGGAATAACGCGGTCGTGCTGAAGGAAGGAAAGCTCGACCTATCGTCGGGAAAAGACAAGATCGAACTAGCCGGCACGGAGCCGGAAATGATCTATGTCGCTATCGAGCCGGTTGCGGACGATAAGTCTCCTGCGACCGGTTTCACTGGAGGGAATACGGGTCGCAATAATGGCTTGTATGCGGTGGGAGCCGCCGTCTCTCCCACGAAAATCGGTCTGTCCACACCGCGCCCCGCCGATTTCGATTCGTTCTGGAATGGCAAACTTGCGCAACAAGCGACAATCCCGATCAACGCGATTTTAGCTACATACCAAAGCGATGTTCCCGGAATCGAGATGAGCACGTTTAAGCTGGATGCGCTCGGGTCGAACGCTCAGGGCTTTGTGGCTAAGCCTGCGCGCGAGGGCAAATTTCCCGCGCTCATTCTTCTCCAATACGCCGGCGTTTATGCCTTGAATGCTCGTAGCGTCGCTTCGCGCGCCGCCGAGGGTTGGCTGGTGATGGATGTCGATTCCCACGACAAGTTGCCGACCGAGCCGAGCGGCAACGCACCAAAGAACTACGCGGCCGTTGGCAACATGGATCGCGAAACGTCGTACTTCCTGAATATGTATCTGCGCGACTCACGCGCGCTCGATTACCTGATGACCCGGCCCGATTGGGACGGCAAGACCATCGTTCTGATGGGGACCAGCATGGGCGGACAGCAAAGCTTGATGCTCGCCGGTTTTCGTCCGGAAAAGATTACGGCAGTGCTGGTCTGCGTCCCGGCCGGTGCGGACCTGAACGCCGACCTTCACGGTCGCAAAGCCGGTTACCCAAACTGGCCTTCCAAGGATCCAAAGGTCATGGAAACAGCACTCTATTTCGATCCGGTGAATTTTGCATCGAAGATCAAAGCGCCGGTGCTTTCAGCGATGGGCTTCATTGATACGGTGTCGCCGCCGGCCGGGATTTGGACCGCTCTCAACCAGATTCCAGGTCCGAAAGAACCGTTGCCGATGATCGAATCGGAGCATAACAATCTGACGCCTCAGAAAGAGAAGAATTGGGATGCCCGTTCGAAAGAGGTGCTTGGCACCCTTCTACACGGCGGTCAGTTTCAGCCGCGAATGCCCGTGGTTCCGGAGTGGGCGCTGCCCGGTTCGCCTACGCATAAACAGGTGCCGCCCCCAGCCGATTTTCACAG
>CAXSIG010000056.1:0-4634 GCA_964237255.1 uncultured Bryobacteraceae bacterium | reverse complement strand
AATCCCATAGGCACATTCGACGGCGAGTCCGATATCGGGTCTGCGGTCGTAGCAGGCAGTGCCAATTATGACGCCGCCGCCAAGCAATACACCGTCAACTCCGCCGGTTATAACATCTGGTACTCACGCGACGAATTTCGCTTTCTCTGGAAGAAAATGTCGGGCGATGTATCTCTTGCGGCAAGCGCGACGTTTCCCAATGCAAACGGGTATGGTGACCGTAAAGCGGTTCTGGTGATTCGCCAAGATCTCGAAGACGATTCGAAGGAAGCGATGCTTGGCGAGCATGGTGTCGGCATGATTCATTTAGCGGAACGCGCGGACAAGGGCGCCAACATGAAGGACATGCAGTATCGCTTTGGCGGATTGCTGGCGAATGTCAAAGCGAAACGGATCGGGATTGAGAAACGGGGCGATGCAATAGCCATCTATGTGAGTCTGACGGGCGAACCCATGCATCAACTTGGCCCGCCGGTTACTCTGCATCTGGACGGATCTTTTTACGTTGGAATCGGATTCTGTTCGCACTTGCCCGACCAGTCCGATACGGCTGTGTTCTCCGATGTCCTTCTGGAGAACTCGGCGGGCGCGGTGCGTTAGGCTTCCTCTAATAGAGGATTGACGACCTTAATACCAGGAATTCGGGGAAACTTGCCGTCGGCGGACCAGATGGTTCTCACGCCATGTTGGCGGCAGATTGCGACGATACGCGCATCGTGAGTCATAGGCCCTACAACTTTTCCTGCGATCATGATCTGCTTCAAATCCACCCAATAGCCGGCGGCCTCCCCGATCATGCGAAGCATCGGTGACTCCAGCCATGCTTCCACCTGATCGAGAGCTTCGGCGAGCGGCGTCGGGATTAGGAAGAGCCTTGGATTCGTCACAACCGCCAAAAATTTATGAATACATGGCCACGGAATCGCCCACCAACTTGGCCCCTCCGCCAGCTTCGTCATGTGATACTCGGCTTTGGCGAAGTGGGGTGAATCCATGCGATGTGAGTACACCAGCATGTTCGTATCGACGCCAGTCACTCGCCTCGACCTTCGTAAATCCAGTCCCGGATATTGGCCCAGTCTATTCCAGCGGCAAGACCGTTTCCTTCGAAAGACGCTTTCCGAAGCTTGAATTGACTGCGGGCAGTTTTGCGACTCGCAAGCTCCGCACGTAATGAAAGTTCCAGCAACTGCCGAAAACTCTCACCTTGGACTGTTGCTGCCTGTTTCGCTTCGTTGAAAAGCTCATCGGAAATTTCGATGGTGGTCTTCATAACGCAAGTTTGACACACCCATAAATAAGGGTTTTACTCTAAAAAAGCTAACAGCCTGCTTTTCACTGTCTCCGCAGTACCAGAATCATAGGCGACAACCAATACGGTATCGTCACCGGCGATCGTCCCAGCGACTTCCGGCCAATCTTCGTTATCGAGAGCGACAGCAACCACGCTGGCATGCCCCGGATCGGTTTTCAGCACCAATTGATTTTGAGCTACCCGAATATCCCGCAGAAAATCGGCAAGCAGCCCTCCGAGTTGAGGATCGGATTCCCTTTCTTCCGCCCCAGCAGAAAGCTCCTGATACCCCCCGGACGTTTTGACCAAATGCAATTCACGAAGGTCGCGCGAAAGCGTTACTTGCGTCGCGACAATGCCCTGCTTTCGCAATTCAATCGCTAGTTCGTCGTGTGTGTAGACCGGCTTTTCGCGTATCAGCTTGAGGATCTGACCTTGGCGATAGCTCTTGGTCATGCGGAAATCAAAGCGCCGCGCGGGCGGATTTTAGAGCTTCCGCTACAGCATTTGGCCCCGTGCCGCCGCGCAACTCCCGCGTCTTCATCCCCTCGCGAGGATCCAGATATTTCGCTATCTCCGGGTTAAACTCCGGAGCGAACTTGTTCAGCGAGTCGGCATTCCACTCAGACGGCCGCTTTCCCGCCAATACCAATTTGCCGACCAGATTGTGCGCGCGATGAAACGGCACTCCGGTCCTGGCGAGAGCTTCCGCCAAGTCCGTCGCCACCGCCCAACTCGCTTCGGCCGACGCAAGCGGAATCTCGGGATGTAACACAACGGTTTCGGCAGTGGCGCGCGCCATCTCCAGCGATCCCGTCAGTTGATCGACGGCATAGAAGAGCGACTCCTTGTCTTCCTGCATGTCCCTGTTATAGGTAAGCGGTAGACCTTTCATCGTAATCATCAGCGCGTTCAACGCCCCGATGACACTGCCGCACTTGCCGCGAATCAACTCAAGAGAATCCGGATTTTTCTTCTGCGGCATCAAGCTGGACCCGCTGGTAACGCCGTCGCCTAACTCGATCCATCCCCATTCTTCGGACGAATACAGAATCCAGTCCTCGCACACGCGGCTCAAATGCAGCATCGTCGTACACGCGGCATAAAGAAAGTCGAGAACGAAGTCCCGGTCCGCGGATACATCCAGGCTGTTTGTCGAAACCCTGGCGAACTCCAGATCGCGCGCAATCCGTTCCCGATCGAAAGGAAAGCCGCTACCCGCCAACGCCCCGGAACCCAAAGGCAGCACATCGATCCGGCGGCGCGCCTCCTGGAAGCGTTCCCGATCCCGCGAAAACATATCGAAGTACGCCAGCAGGTAATGCGCCCACAGCACAGGTTGCGCCCGCCGCGTATGCGTATAACCCGGAATGATCGCGTCCGGATACTTCGCGGCCAGGTCTAATAAAGAACCGAGCCACGCACGCAAGAGTTCATCCACCCGGTCGCACTGATCCCGCAGCCAAAGCCGTGTATCAAGCGACACCTGCTCATTGCGCGACCTCCCGGTATGGATCTTATCCGCGACGTCCCCGGCCTTCTCCTTCAGCTTACGAATTACAAGCGTGTGGACATCTTCATCGGTCGCATCTTGAAAAAAGTCAGGGGAGTTCGCCTCGGCACGAATGGCCACAAACGCGTCGAAAATGCGGCCACGCTCGTCCGCCGTCAAAATGCCAATGTCTTCCAGAGCGCGGGCAAACGCCTGCGATCCGCGAATATCAGCATCCAGCAGCCGCTTGTCAAAATGGAGCGAGCCGGAAAAGCGTTCGAAGATCTCCGAAGGTCCGGTTTCGAAGCGACCTCCCCAAAGCTTCACTTCCCGGCGGCCTTCAATTGCAGAGCCCGCACTTGAATCGGGAGTCCGATCAGATTGATAAATCCGCGCGCGTCTTTCTGGTCGTAATCGGCGCCCATGGTGAAGCTGGCGATCGACATGGAGTACAGCGAGTAGGGCGACTTCCTGCTGACCGGTTGCAGGTTGCCCTTGTACAAGCGCAACGTCACTTCGCCCGTGGTCGTCTCGCTCAGCACGGAGAAGAAAGAATCCAGCGCTTCCCGAAGCGGCGTAAACCAAAGGCCGTTGTACACCATTTCGGCGTAATCGAGCGCGAGCCGCTGCTTGTAATGAGACGTATTCTTATCGAGCGTGAGCGCTTCCAACTCGCGATGCGCCGTCATAATCAGTGTGCCGCCTGGTGTTTCATAGCAGCCGCGAGACTTCATCCCGACGAAGCGATTTTCCACCTGATCGATTCGCCCAACGCCATTCTCACCCGCGATCGCGTTCAGCTTTTCGAGCAATGCCACAGGCCCAAGCGCTTCGCCGTCTACCGAAATTGCATTGCCTTTTTCGAAGCCGATCGTTACGTCCGTCGGTTTGTCCGGCGCTTCCTGCGGACTCTTCGTCAACATCCAGACTCCGTCTGACGGGGCGTTCGCGGGATCTTCCAATTCCGCGCCTTCATGCGAAATATGCCAGATATTGCGGTCGCGGCTATAGATCTTTGCCGCCGATTGCTGCACGGGAACGTTGTGGGCGGCCGCATACTCCAGAGCGTCTTCGCGAGACACGATGTCCCACACGCGCCACGGAGCGATTACCGGCAGGTGCGGAGCAAGAGCTTTATAGGTCAGTTCAAAGCGAACTTGGTCATTGCCTTTGCCGGTGCAGCCGTGAGCCAGCGCATCGCAACCCGTCGCCAGCGCGACTTCCACCTGCTTCTTTGCCAACAGAGGACGAGCGATTGAGGTTCCGAGCAGGTACTTATGTTCATAGATCCCACCGGCGCGGACCATCTTCCATAGGTAATCGCTGACGAATTCCTCACGGAGGTCCGCGATGAACACTTCGTCGGCTCCGGTTGCTCGCGCCTTTGCCTCCAGGCCCGTCAGTTCGTCACCGCCCTGGCCGATGTCGCCGCAAACGGCCACAATCTTGGCGCCTTCGTAATGTTCCTTCAACCACGGAATAATGATCGATGTATCCAGCCCGCCCGAGTAGGCAAGAGCAATCTTCTTGATAGACATAGTTGTTCTTTTAGTGTCGGCGATTTGGTTCTAAAGCAGCATCAGAAGCAAAGCTTTCTGAACATGAAGCCGATTTTCCGCTTGATGGAAAACCACGGACCGCTTGCTTTCCATCACCGAATCGGTCACCTCTTCGCCACGATGCGCCGGCAGACAATGCATGAAGAGGGCATCCGGCTGGGCCTGGGCCAACAACCGGTCGTTCACTTGAAACGCGTGAAATACTTCGCGGCGTCCGAACGCCTCGTCTTCCTGACCCATGGAAGCCCAGACATCTGTATATACTACATCAGAGCCCTTGACTGCCTGT
>CAXSIG010000055.1:12244-15026 GCA_964237255.1 uncultured Bryobacteraceae bacterium | reverse complement strand
GGACGGAGGGGAAGTCCTGATTTACGACGAGCAGGATGGCGGTGGAGATGGAACAGGCAGCCATGACGACTTCATCGTTGATGTTCTTACCGCCATCGATGACGACGCAATCGTATTTCTCAATCAGGAAGGTGGAGAATTCGCGGAACATGTTTTCCGACATGTAATTCCGGTTCTCAAGCGAGTCGGGGGGACCGACAAGATAAAAACCTAACGGATCCCGCGTTACGAAACCTTCGAAGAGTGCCTGATCGAGCTTGTTGAGATTGTCCGCCACTTCCATCAACGTATATTGCGGCTGTGCGCCCAGTTGCATGGCCAAGTCATTCGCCACCCAATCGAGATCCACAGCCACGGCGTTGTGCTTTCGCTGCGCAAGAATCGACACAAAGTTGGCAGCGAGCGCGGTGGTGCCTACACCCCCCTTTGCTCCCAGGAAGGTGTAGATTTTTCCCAGCTTCGATTCCGTGGTCGCTCCCGTACGGCGCGGAGCGCGTTCGAAGCGCGACATAGCATCGCGAAATTCCACGCGCTTGATCGGCTGAAGCACAAACTCGTTAGCGCCTGCGCGCATGGCTTGGATCACGGTTTCGCCGTCAGCCATGAAGTGCGAGGCGATCACGTAGAGATCCGGGATCGCTTGTTTCACCCGTTCCAACGCTTTCAGCGAAGCGTCCGTGTCGAGCGAAAGATCGATCAACAAGCCCGCGGTAGAATTGCGCTCCAGTTCCTGGAGAACGCGGACATACAAATTCGCCGAGACTTCATGGAACTCCGCCGCGGCTTTGATTTCCGGAATGTTGAGCAAGCTATCGCGGACTTGTTCGCGGAAGCTATCGTCGCCTGAGGCGATCATGAGCGCAAGCGTTGTGGACATAGATTTTCGTTAAGGCAAACAACTCCCCTGTTGCGGGTCGCAGCCGGCGCTCTCGATGGGGAGTGACGTAGTAAACGGAGGAATCGTCACCGGCTGTATTTTTAGGAAATCGAGAAAGTGGCTCCACTGATAATTGGAGATACCCACGGTAACCGCGTCAGGAATGCAATCGACGGAACACTCGCTATCGCAAGTGAATGCGGTAAGCTGCCCGGTGTCGGGGTCCTTCGCCCAGTATTGAATAGACAACATAGCCTGGCCCTGCTGAAATTGGGCTTGATCCACCATGGGCGGAACATGCGTCTGCATGTAGCTAATTACGTTAGCGCCATCGCCTTCGTAACAATGCGTGGCCGCGTATCGCGCCACATCGCGCGTTAATTCCACGACGGAATGCCAAGTCCAAAGCATTTCAGCAAGAAAAATAATTCCGAACGTGAGCGGCACAATCACGCCGACATACATCAGCGCGAATTCCAGTACAGCTTGTCCTGACCTTCTCTTCAAGCGCCGCTGCATTAGGTGCCTGTGAACGGAACCTTGATCTGCGGCTTGAGCAGAATGGGGTCTACGGTGAGGAAAGGGATGTTGGGACGAAAGGAGTAGCCGTCCGGTATGGAAACAACCAGAAAATCGGGAGCGGTTCCACCCGCAGCCAGGTCGCACCCAGTGATCGAGCAGTCACAGGCGCCGAGGGTCTGGTCAGCGGCGCTGTATCGCTCGGCGGAGACTAAGACCATATCAGTAGTCAAACCAGTCACAATCGCGTTAGCGGAACCGTCGCTAGTTCCGGTGAGTGCAAAATTCAGGCCGGCAAGTATATTGGGGTCGCCGGAATCGCAGAAGTTCACACCTTGCTGACTGCCGATGTATCGAGCGGCAGTGTAGAGCGTCTTGCGCAAGGTGTAGTACGTATAAGTCAGCTTGCCTAGTTGCTCGATGGACACCAACAGAGTCAGCAGAAACGGAATAAACAATGCCGCTTCAATGACGGTGCTGCCGCGCCGCCCGAACTGACTCATTGGAACAGCACCACCTTGCCGGGACCTGTTGAAGCGGCACAACCACCATCGAAGCGACCCTGCTTTAAGGGAACAGGATTACCGATATAAAGCGCTTGAAATCTGCCGTCGGCATCGGTAGGATCGTTCGATGTTGCGCCGGACGTAGCTTCCAAAAGAAACTGGCGGAAACCCAGAACCGTCATAGATCCCGTGGCGCTCAACGCATCCACAATGGGTACGGTGATCACACGGCGGACACTCCCTGTATAAGCTGTGTAATCGTCCAAATCGGTCAGGTCAGTATCGGGTACGTAAGCTGTGGTGAGATTCGCGACATCGGTGACGCCGGTTGTACAAGTGGTTGGGGTATCCGCTGTGAAGCGCGCGGAAACTCCGCACAGTAAATTGCGGACCGACTGCGCCACGCTGTTGGTGTTGCAACCTTGCGGAGTAGCTGTTGCCCAGATCACTTCGGTGTTGTTGACGGTAAAGCAGGATTGGGTCGCAACGCTGGACCCGGGAAGCCCGCTCGCGCCAATCTGAAAGAGCTGCTGCGATTCATCGAAAAGACTAGTGCTGGTGTTGTAACGGTCAAGCAGAAGATAGGGAAGTCGAGTACTGGTTCCGGTTAGTGCTTGGGGCTGCGGGTTTCCGGTGCATTGGTAACCGAACGTGTAACGGGTGGCGATGCCCAGTCCGAAATTCACGGTGTCAGTTGCATCCACGGCGGCGATGGCGAAGTGAATCAGCCGCGGCGCTCTGCGCCAGCGGAAGGTGAGGCAGATGGCGCCGCCCATGCCGAGGACCGCGGCGAGCAGCTCCGCGACGACCAGCGGCGCGCCCATCCACATAAAGGCGTTCAGCGGCCCATAGGCGATGGTGATGAACGCCTGCCCGGAGC
>CAXSIG010000055.1:9810-12234 GCA_964237255.1 uncultured Bryobacteraceae bacterium | reverse complement strand
CCCACGCAAAGAGGAGCGCTGTTGCCCGCGACCGCACGGGCTGCGACCGACGTCTTACGCGAAGCGCCTACACTCAGCAGCGCCCAAAACGTGAGCGGGGCATCGGCGGTGATGTTGGCCTGAACGTACTGGGCTGTGGTGCCGTCCGCCGTGGAAGCAGCATCCGAACCCGAGTTCATCGCGTCCGTGGCTGCGGTGAAGTAACTTGGATCGGGAACGTCACTGGTGAGAAGGCCGTTGGAGCTGCCGATCAATAGGCCGCCAAAATTGTACTTGTTGCCGTTCAGGTTGGAGTTATCGATGGTGATCCGCGCGGCATTGTTCGCGTAGTCTAATGACGCGCTTGTGCCGATCAGTTGACGCGCGCTCGCCAAGGCCATCGCGTTGGCCGCCTGGTTTAGTTCGCCGCGAATCAGATAGAGCCTGCCCAGGTCGATCGCAAAGCCCATGAGCCCGAAAATCACGGGCACCAGAATGACCAGTAGCTGAACCGCTACCGCGCCCGATCTGCTATTGCTTTGGTTCCTGGTGGCCACGCGGTCCTACAAATTCGGGCGTTGTCGCGGGGTCGCCCTTTTTCTTCTTGCCGTGGTTCAGCAGACGTTTGTCTTCCTCAGCGCTCCGCTGAAACGGTTCGATGAAGTCGGGGAGTTTGGCTTTCTCTTCGGCACTCAGCGGCTTGACGAAGTGGGGTGTAATCACCACCAACAATTCATCCGTCGTCTTCTGTGTCGATCGTGTTTTGAAAAGATTGCCGAGGATTGGGATGTTGGCCAAACCGATAAGACGGTCCGCTTCGCGCGTCACACGGTTATCGATCAGCCCAGCGATTGCGAAGCTTTCCCCTTCGCGCAAAATTACTTCCGTATCAGCGCGGCGCTGTGAAATAGCGGGAATAAGATAGCCCTGGAGCGTAACGGCGTTCGCATAATCGAGCGAACTGACTTCGGGCGACACCTTCAAATCGATAGCGCCGCTCGCAGTAACCGTTGGGGTGAAATCCAGTTGGACTCCGAACGGTTTGAACTGGACTGTGATGACAGGAGCCGTGGAGCCGCCGGTGGAAGTCGTGGTGAGGACTGGAAAGGGAAACGATCCGCCCGCCAGAAAGCTAGCTTCTTTGCCTTCGACAGCAATCAAATTCGGCTCGGCAAGAATCTGCAGTAGGTTCTGTTGCTGAAGGGCTTTGATGGTTCCACCGATGTTGAGATCGGGGCGGTATACAAACAGGTTCAGAAGGTCGGCAAAATTGACTGTGGAGTTGGAGAAGGCTCCATTCTGATACTGCAACTGGCTGAAGCGAGGGCTTGCGAACTGTTGCGTGGTGGATTCGCCAAGGAGCTTGCCGTTCCTGCTAAATAGATTAAAGCCGACTTGCGACAATGCGGTGCGGTCAATCGACGCAAACTTCACCTCCAGCAAAATCTGCCGAAGTTCCGGCTCGGGAGGGGCCTTCAATAGGTTGATGATTGTCTTCGCGCGAGTTTGCGCTAAGCCGGCGGCGCGTTTGGAATCTTCCGCGGTGTCCACGTCGCCGGTGAGCACCAACGTGTCGCCCTTACCAGTAATTTCAATGTTGGTTCCGTGAACTTCACGGAGAAACATCGTGCGGAATTCCTCAAACTCGTAGTTGTCGGCAGTGACATTCACGTCATAGCGTACAGGCGGTACGCCCGCTTCCCACACCAGGACAGTTGTGTGGCCCGGTCCTTTGGCGTTGATCATCACCTCATGAGGCGAGATCACCACCACATCGGCGATCTTGGGTTCAGCGGCGGCGACCTGCTTGATTTCACCCCGGAACTGCACCAGTTCACCACGCCCCACAACAAGCGAGAGTGGAGCCGCGTTTAGGAGCGAAGCGGCGAGCAGAAACGGGGCGATCAGTTTATTCATGAAAAACTTCCTGGACGTGTTTATCGCCGCGGTACACATCGACAATCGCGCGCGGAGGTGGTGGGACGGTTTTGATAACCGTGGTGGTCTTGAGGGTAGTTGGATCGACGTACTTCTTGTCGCCCGTCAACTCAGCCCAGACTTTTGGATCCTCCAGGTTCGGAGCTTTGGCGAACTGCGTGGTACGTCCACGTTTCGCGCGGGCCACGCGCGCACTGACATAGGGATCGAGAACTTCGGTGGTTACGGGGCTACCGTCCAGATTGTTGACTCCGTCGAGAGGGTTGCGAAGCGTGAGGCTGATCTTTCCTTCGTTTTTGGCGAGCTCCAATTTTTGGGCCTCTTCCGGTGTAACGATCAGCGTCGCCACCGGCATCTTGGCAGCTTTCGGATCCACCGGCTGGTTCGCGGCAATGAGCCTGCCGACAGCCAGGACACGGACGTTCTGAAGAATAGTGGACGTGACCGCTTCCGCCATGGAACCCGGACGCGTGAAGAGTACATCGACGCGCGAATTCGGCGTGACTA
>CAXSIG010000055.1:0-9800 GCA_964237255.1 uncultured Bryobacteraceae bacterium | reverse complement strand
CCGGCAGGCCACCCGTTTCACCGCGGATGCCTCCCACGAACTGAAAACGCCGCTTACATCGGTAATGGAAACCGATACTGCCCGGTAGCCGGAAGGAACGGTAGCCATTATGCCTTCGGGACCGTCGACCGTAGAGAGCTTGGCCAAGATCAAGGGCTCATTGGTGCTGAAGGGGTAAAGAGTGACGCGGCGAAGCGCATCGGCCTCATTGAACAGCGCACCCTTGGGGATCTCGCTATCCAGCAGCTTGATCTGTTTGAGATCGGTCTTTTTTAGAGTGACGCCGAGAGGAAGGTCGCGCGAGGCAACGGTAATCGCTCTTCGCGATTGCGGCTTCGCTGCAACCGTGGAGGCATAGAGGAACCACGTAAGCAGCGCGGCGGAAATCCACGCTATGCCGAATAATATGATGATGCGTCTTCGATCCATTTATTTCCTCAGAGCGGATTCGGGAGAAGAGAGAAGTGTAGCGACGGAATCGCTGTAAATTCGGTTCCAGCCATTCGATTGGAGCGCTTCGATTAGCGGAGTGTTTGCGGGCAAGAGAGCCGCGTCGAAATGGTACCGGTTGAGCGTGTCACGCCAGCCCGGCCGCAATTGCGTCAGGTTGCCGTATTCTTCCAGAAACTTAGCGCCATACAGATCGCTTCGGCCGTCGAAAAAAATCTTGCGCTCACCTGCGAATCGATAAATTAGATAGCCGCCGAATTTATCGGATGCAAGGATCCGAGCATTCAGAGGCAACGCGCTTACAACGGCGGAAGCGGCGACAGGGAACTCTCGGGCAGGGAAACCAGACGCTGGTACACGAAGCGCGAGAACGGCCACCAAAAGCACCAAGGGGGTCCAGACAAGGCCGCTTGCGCGCGAATCGAGAATCGACAAACGAGAGGAATAGGCGAGCGCGGAATTCAGCTTTTCGCGAAACGCGCCGGTCAAGTTGCGCGCAGCACCAAGCGCCTCCGTAATCGCGCCGTTAGCGAGCGGAAGCGCAAGCAGAGCGATAAGCGGGAGCGCGCGCGCAGACCGAAGCGCCATCGCCACAAGAAGAATAATCAGGAGAAATCCGGCGTGATCTTTTCGCTGTAACGAACAAACAGCGCCGACTGAAGCGATCCCGAGAGCCAACAGAATTTGGGTAGAACCCGCCAAGTGGAAGTTAAACGATTGGAACTCACCCACCCGATCCAACAACGCGCCGTCTGTAAGGTAAGACAAGACGTGTGCGTGAAGAGCGGGACCATAGGGATTGATAAACGTAGCCGCTAGCGCAACCAGGGCAGCCGTCGCATATCGCGGCGCGTAGGACGTTGAATGACTAAACAGAAAAGGCTGAATCAGCGAAGCTACAGCATAAATAGCCAAAACTCCGGGGCCGATCAGGAAGCTGGCGTGAACGTTGGCCCAGAGGCAGCTTACAAGTGCGACAACCGATAGCTCAGGAAAGCGGCTCCAATTGGTCCGCCTTGGAAGTTCGACGGCGTACCAAACAACCAACAGCGCGAAGAGCCATCCGAAAACATGCGGCCGAGCGAGCCAATGCAGATTTGTGGTGGAAAGCATCGGAATGGCGAAGGCCGAAGTAAAAAGAAAAGTTCCGCCCGCGGCTTGGTTGAGGCGAAACCACAGCCATACTCCGATTGCCAATGCCACACCATATAGGAACGCTACACCCGCCAATCCCCACGCTCGATGGGTTGCACCCACTGCGAGGTCAGCCAGCCATTCCCACGCGAACCAAGATTTGCCGCCCGCTGTAAAAGAGAACGGATCGACACGGGGAAGCGTACCGGTGTGAAGAATTCGTTCGCCCGCGCGGATGTGCCATCCCGCGTCCGAATCGTGAAAGAAAGCCTGGAAACCGCCAAATAGGAACAGACTATAAAACAAAGTGACAGCGGCGCCAAGAAACGCCAAATCCGGCACGAGCCATGCCAACGACGCGCGACTGGCGACGGAGACATGGAACTGACGAATCCCCCCAGCGGGGGTGCTGACAGAGGTTCGCAATGGGCGGTTCCAGCAATAATGCGGAGCTTACTGAGCGTTGGCCCCGATGCTTGACAGATCGCCGGTAATGCTCTGATATAAGCTCACGATGCCCTGAGACAACTGGGTCACCGTGGTGATCAACGCCAAACCGACGGCGGCAACAATTAGCGCGTATTCGACCAAGTCCTGGCCGTCTTCTTCTTTTATGAATCGAATGATAAGATTTTTCATTTTTGAACCTTTTCGCTGCGGGATGCGGTTTCGATAACCTTCTCGTTCTTGGAACCCGGCTCCTCCCCGGAAGTACCTCCAAACATCTTATGCAAAGCGAGTTTTACACGGGCCAACCGGGATGGCGCTGCTGGGCTGACGGGAATCATAGCAGGCTTTCCATCAAGTTCCGATAAGAGTTTCAAGTTGCGCATCGCCGCGGGATAGGCGCGGTCGTAGCTCAACGCGCGGTCCAACTCCTTTCGGGCTTCAGGATACTTCCCCTGTTCCATCAGCAAAGCAGCCATGTTATTGTGCGCCGCGGCGGGTTCGGAGATGGACTGAAAATGCACGATCGCCTCGGAAGGATTGGCAGTAAGAGCGGAAGCGAGATTGTCGCGGGCGATCTCGGATGACGGATTCAATTTCAGCGCGCGGCGAAACTCCTCCGCGGCTTCGGTAGCTCGGCCTTGGCTCAGGAGGCAGAAGCCCAGGTTGTTATGAAGATAATCGAAATCCTGGTGAAAAAGCTCAGCGCGTCGAAGCGCGTCGCGATGGGCCGTTTCACCGCCCTTCCAATCTCCGGTATCGTCCCGCATAATCCCGAGCCACGCGGAATACAAAGGAGCCGCACTTTCGTGACTAGCCAGGAAATCGGCATACACGGCAATCGCGGGTGCGGCGTGTCCGGACGAGACCAGGCAGCGAGCCAACCGTAGTTCAGGCTCCGCATTGTCCGGAAATTTCTCAGCCGCCATCCGGTAATGATCCAGCGCGAGTTCGGGATAGCCTTTTGCCTCGTATGCGGAAGCTAGGTCCAGGCGAAATGTGAGATCCGAAGGAGCGGCAATCACCTTTTCCCTGAGCCGTTTTAATTGGTAATCCCCGTCGCCCGCATCAAGGGCATTGCGGACTTGGCGATCGTAAGAAGAAACAGGCGCAGCCACGGCAATCTGCCGCTTCGCACACCCGGTCAGCAATAATCCGCAGAGCGCAAGGGCAGCAGCCACACGCTGGAATGCGAGTTGATCGCCAGGGGCGGTTCGCGTCCTGGCGGCAGTACCAGCTGGAAGCTCCAGAACGGACTTTCCGGTGAGCGAAATGGAAACGCGCCAAGGCTTCATGGAGGAACGAATTTTGGCGACTTTTTTGGTGCGGTCCAAATGCAGCACGTCTATCGGAAATTTCATGAAAAAACTGTGGACAGCTTCACAGCGGTCGAGCCAAAGGCCTCCGCCATAGGCGAGTTCCGTTCGGCCCAACAAACCGCGACGGCGCTCGAAGCTTGATTGGGCACAATCGATACCGTCACCCAGGAGTTGGCCGGAAGTCTGATTTCGTACAGTTATTTTCAATCGCACAGTTATAACACGTTTGGAAACATTAAGTTCCATTTAGGATAAGCTGGCGTGTGGATGCGGCGAACCCTTCTGACACTTGTATTGACAGCAACCGCGCTGTGCGCACAGACGCCGGTTCCGATCATCTTCGATACGGATATCGGCGACGATATCGATGACGCTTTGGCGCTTGCGTTAGCCCTTCAATCCCCAGAACTGGATATCAAGGCAATCACCACCGTTTCAGACGACACAGCGAAGCGCGCCTCTCTGGTGTGGAAAGAATTGGGGCTCTATAGCCGGCAGGATATCCCGGTCGGCGTCGGAGTGCGCGAACCCCTTCTCGATCCCCTACACCCGGGCACGGCTCCTCAATTCCAAGTGCTCACGGCGGCAGACTCGATTCCTCCCGCGCGGCAGTTCAGCGCAGTGCCGCTCCTGATCGATACCTTGATCAAATCACCGGTCAAGATGACGCTGGTTCCCGTCGGTCCATTGACAAACATCGCGCTTGCGTTAAGGATTGAGCCGAAAATCAAAAACAAAATCGAGCGAATCGTTCTGATGGGAGGCGCGTTCAGCCCAGCGCGTGCTGAGTACAACATTCTGCGCGATCGCGTGGCTTCGGCTATCGTATTTGGGTCGGGAGTGCCCGTTGTAGCGGTTGGATTGGATGTGACCACGAAGTGCAAACTCCAGGGCGCGGACTTCGACCGACTTCGGGCGGCAACGAATCCGGCATCGCAATTCCTGGTTCGGCTGATTACGTTATGGCAAAACGGAAAACCGCAGCAGTATCCAACACTGCACGATCCCTTGGCGATTGCTGCGGTCTTCGGACAAGGGCTATTGAAATATGACACCGGGCGAGTGACGGTAGAAACCGCGGACCCGAAACACTACGGACTGACGACCTTCACGCCAGGGCGGGACGGAGCGACTCGGGTAGCCACCGAAGTGGATTCCGCCGCATTCCTGAAGCTATTCACCGATAGACTCGCTTCTCCGCCTCGATCCCGTTAAAGCGTTAGACTGGAATGATGTCTGCACGAAATGGCGATAAGGCGCGGTTTGGCGCGCAACGAAAACGGAAAGCGGCGCAACGGATTAAGATCCGGGCGTTGCGTGAAGAACTGAAGAAACCGGCCGAAGCGCCGCAGGAAGAGCACCATGGCGCGCTCAATTCCGCCGCGGAAGCAATTGGCTCGGCGCTGGGAAGCTTGGCGGCAAAGGCGAAGCAGTTAACACATCACGAACCGGCTCCCGCACAGGAGTAACATGGACGAGGCGTTCGAGGTAGCGCCGCGTTCCCGCCATCGCAGTGTGTGGTTCGGACGTGCTGGTTTAGGCGCGGTAACCGTGGTCCGGTTGCTGCTTGGCCTCGGCATGATTCCGTACGCACTGAGTAAGCTGGTCTATTTTCAATTTCAGGTTGCGGCCTCGGATTATGCATTGCCGTTGGCCAACGCTTCCGGGATTACATTAACGTGGGCATTTCTCGGCTATTCGCCCGTGTTTCAGGTGCTGCTGGGTGTTTTCGAACTCGTGCCGGCGCTGCTTCTGTTCTCGGCGCGGACCAGGCGATTCGGCGCACTACTCATGTTTCCGGTGCTTCTGAACGTCGTTCTGATTAATTACCATCTAAATCTTTGGCCGCAAACACAATTGATTAGTGAGGTGCTGCTTGCACTCAACGTGTTTCTGCTGGCCTACGATTGGCGTCTGTATCGCGATCTCCTGGCAAAGTTAGTAGTGCATCCGACTCCCTTCGGAAATCGCAAGGTTTGGCAGGCTTCGCACGCACTCGGATTTCTGGTTCCAGCGGTTCTGGTAGGGGGATTTGTTTTTACGTTTCGCAGTCAAATCGCTGAAATGGCAACCCCAATTAGCGACTTCACCGGCGAGCGGCAAATCAACCGCGCCGGAAGTTGGAGAGTGGAATCGATGCGCGTCGGTGGGCAGACTGTTCCTAAAACCGAGGGCGATTTGATGTACTTCGATTTTTCGCGCCGATGCGTTTACGCAGTTGGTGCTAAGCGCAATGTGGGTAAGTTTTCCGTAGACAGGCGAAAGCATAGCTTTACGATCGCTAATATTCCGTTCGGCACGACGAACACGGCAGTGAAAGGAAACTACCGCGTAGATGCGGATCGTCTTTTTTTAGACGGTGAAAGTGAAGGAAAGCCCGTCAACCTTGTGCTGGCTCGGACGCGATGGGGTCGCTGGCGACCGTGACAGCGGGCGTTAGTTGTCAACGTCGTTAAAGTCCTCATTTACCAAAGTGTGCGCTACTTTTGGCTGCCTCATCGCCGCCATCAAAGCCTCCACTTCGTCGGGACGCATTTTCACCCCATTAAGAGAACTGGTTACTAGCAGAATACAGAAAAGAAAATTTCGGAATTTGCGCAGCAAAATACACCTCCGGCACGGCTAGTCGAAAATTGTTGGCTTATCGAACTTCTTTGCGGCTAAAGGTCTTAGCGAATGGGAGGCGGTCTGGGACTAAAGAGCGGGAGGCGCCACGTGGATCGGACAACGACTCTGTTCTCTACCGGGACTCGAAGTCGGGTGAGAGCGAGAGCTAAGACGGCGAGAGCAACAAGCGGTTCCGTTGCGAAGAATGAGCCGGAAAGATTTCCGGCAACGAAAAGAAACAACGCCAGGCAAAGCGCAAGTGCCAGGGCTCGTTTCCAGTTCGCATGTCTTGCCGTTGGCACGACTTTAGTATAGAGCGGATCGGGCTAATGCAGCCCGACGTGGCCCTTCACGCTATCCAGCAATTTCGCAGGATCGTAACCGACACCGTCTTTGAACACGATGCGCACGTTCTCGATATCGGAAATATGGGTAGCTGGGTCGCCTTCGATGACCACCAGATCTGCCTGCTTGCCCACCGCAATGGAGCCGGTGCGATTGTCGATGCCCAGAAACGTCGCGCCGTTTTGCGTTGCGATATGAATCGCTTCCAGTGGCGTGAATCCACCCGCAACCATCAGTTCCAGATTCCGTTGGTCGGCGAATCCGGCGAGCGCGCAACCGTTCCCCGTTGGGTCCGCACCCGCGAGAAGCAACCCTCCGGCTTTGACAAACGCCCGCTCAAATTCCACTTCCTTGGCCACACGCAAGCCACTGTACTTAAGAACGGCTTCGGACATGCGTTCACGCGCGGCCAGGTGGTTCTGTAGCGTTTGGGGCGAAAGAGCATCGCGGAAACGTTGTTGCACCGGGGGCGCGCTTTCAAACACGGCAAGCGTCGACGTGACCGCCACACCACGCGAAACCAAATCCTGAATCATACGCTGAACGGCGGGCGAGCCAATGTCGATGGCGGCAAGATTCGCCGCAGTTGTTTGCGGACAAACGTCGGGCTGTTTGCCGGGTTGAAACGCGGTATCGACCACCAAGCCATGCTCCAGATTGTCAATGCCGAGTGCCGCGGCTTCACGGAAGCCAACGGAGCACAAGTGGCCGGTCACCTTTAGCTTGCGCGCGTGAGCGGCCTGAATGGCGGCCGACAATTCCGCGCGTGTGATGTGCATGTAGGCCTTAAACGACGTTGCACCTAAATCCGACCAATACTCAACAAATTTGCGGGCGTCTTCCGGTCCGCGCAGTTCCAACATCTGTGGTGTAAAACTTCCCGGACCTTCCAGATAGCCGGCTGTGACGAACATCTTCGGACCAGGGACGCGGCCTTCATCGATCTGCTTCTTCACAGCAAGGTCCGTCTGGATTTCGAGACCGCCGGCGGTTCTGGCAGTGGTCACACCGGATGCCAAGTAGAGGCGGGGAAAGCTGAAAGCGTGTTCGATGTAAATTGGCACACCTCGGCCGGAGGGATAAAAGAGGTGCTCATGCATGCCGACCAAGCCGGGAATAACGGTGTGGCCGGCCATGTCAAGGCGTTCCGCTTCCGCCGGTATCGCCGTGTTCGCGGAACCGACTGCAGCTATGATGCCTTGCCGAATCACGATGGTCTGATTATCGCGAGCGGGAGCGCCGGTACCATCGATTACGCGGACATGCGTTAACGCAATGACGGGCGCGCTTGTGCGAACGAACTGTGGTTGGGCGTGTAGGAAGCAGGCAAGCAGAAAAGCGGAAACAGCGACGCGCATCTGGACAGTTTACGCCCTGTTCAGAAACACTCGCTGCACCACCGTTCGGTACACTGGAACAAGACCCTTCTCCAGGAGAAATTACCCCATTGGAATCCGCGATTCTGGCCTTAGAAGACGGAACCGTCTTTGAGGGCAGAAGCTTTGGTGCGCCCGTTGAACGCTCCGGGGAGGTGGTTTTCAATACCGCGCTCACCGGCTATCAGGAAATATTCACCGACCCTTCGTACTCCGGTCAGATCGTCGTCTTGACTACGCCGCAAATCGGCAATTATGGGACGAACGTGGAAGATAACGAGTCCTCCAAACCCTATATCGAAGGCTTGGTGGTTCGTGAATTTTCCGGCGTCACCAGCAATTGGCGATCGGACATGGGAGCGCGTCCGTTTCTTGAGAAGCATGGCATCCCGGTTGTGTCCGATCTGGACACACGTGCTTTGGTTCGCCACCTGCGAAGTCGCGGGACCATGCGGGGGGTGCTTTCGTGTGTAGAGTCTACGGCATCGATCTTGGTGGAGCGCGCGCGTGCGATTACCTCCATGGAGGGTTTGGATTTGGCCACTCGCGTTTCCACCGCAAAGGCATACCAATGGGACAAGACCGTGGAGCCTTGCTCGCCGTCCGAAGTCATGCCGGCGTCCGATGAGCCTCGACACCATGTCGTGGCTTACGATTACGGCATCAAGCACAACATCCTCCGGCGCCTGGTTCATTCCGGTTGCCGAGTCACCGTTGTCCCCTCCCTGACGTCCGCCGAAGACGTGCTGGCGCTCAAACCGGACGGCGTATTTCTATCAAATGGTCCTGGCGATCCGGAACCGTTAACATCACAAATTGCGCAGATTCAGAAGCTGATTGGAAAGACTCCTGTGTTCGGTATTTGTTTAGGGCACCAGTTATTGGGGCTCGCTCTAGGCGCGAAGACTTACAAGTTGAAGTTCGGTCATCACGGCGCGAATCATCCGGTGCTGAATCATGCTACGGGACGTGTGGAGATCACCTCCCAAAATCATGGTTTCGTTGTAGATCCCGATTCCCTCAGCGCGAACGACATCGAGGTCACGCACATCAACTTAAACGACAACACACTAGAAGGCTTCCGGCACAAGCGCGAGCCGGCTTTCTGCGTTCAATATCATCCCGAAGCGGCGCCCGGCCCCCACGACTCGCACTACGTGTTTTCCGACTTCACGAAGATGATGGCGGACCACAAGTAATGCCGAGACGGAACGACCTCCATCGCATCCTCATCATCGGCTCCGGGCCCATTGTGATCGGGCAGGCTTGCGAGTTCGATTACTCGGGCACGCAAGCGGCGAAAGCTCTCAGGTCCGACGGCTATGAAGTAATCCTGGTGAACTCCAATCCGGCCACCATCATGACGGATCCGAACCTGGCGGACCGCACATACGTGGAGCCACTGAGCGTCGCCTATTTGGAAGAGATTATCCGCAAAGAACGGCCGGACGCACTGCTGTCTACAGTTGGCGGACAGACCGGCCTGAACCTTTCCGTCGAGTTGGCGGAGCGCGGCGTCCTGGAAAAGTACGGCGTGGAGTTGATCGGCGCGAAGATCGACGCAATTAAAAAGGCCGAAGACCGGTTGCTCTTCAAAGATGCGATGCGCAAGATCGGGTTGGAGACCCCGGTTTCCCAGCTTGTGAACAATGTGGAAGACGGGCTGGCGTTTGCCGCAAAGAACGGCTACCCGTGCATTCTGCGCGCGAGTTTTACCATGGGCGGCTCCGGCGGCGGCATCGCGTACAACCGCGAGGAATGCATCACGATCCTGGAGCGTGGGCTCTCGCTTTCGCCCGTGCATGAGGTGTTGATCGAAGAAAGCGCGCTTGGGTGGAAGGAGTTCGAGCTCGAAGTCATTCGCGATCTTGCCGATAACGTGATCATCGTCTGCTCGATCGAAAACTTCGACCCGATGGGCGTACACACAGGCGATTCGATCACCGTCGCTCCCGCGCAGACCTTAACGGATCGCGAATACCAGATGATGCGCGATGGTGCGATTCGATGTCTTCGTGAAATCGGCGTGGATACCGGCGGATCGAACGTGCAGTTTGCCATTAATCCCGCGAATGGACGAATTGTGGTGAGCGAGATGAACCCCCGTGTTTCGCGGAGTTCG
>CAXSIG010000054.1:2381-15031 GCA_964237255.1 uncultured Bryobacteraceae bacterium | reverse complement strand
GACTTTCGGCGGCGTCGCCTCCTGTTCCGCGCCTGGCACCGGGGCACGCGGGAGATGGACCTCGTCATGGGGCGGTTCACCGAGGCGCATCTTGCCGCGCTCAGCGATGAACGCGCTCAAAAGTCGTGTGTCCTTGTAGTTGATGTCGTCGATCTTTTCGACACAGAAACGGCATACCTTCTTACGACGGAAGTACGCCTTCTTTCCGATGGCGACGGCTTTGTCGCCGCCGGTGGGACGTTGCGATGCACTACCGGGGCGGCTGCCGCGAGTTTCTTTTTGTTCGGCCATATCGATCTCCTATTTCTCTCCACCTTCAGCGGCCGCGGGTGCTCCGGGCGCCGGGGTTGCAGGCGCAGGTGCGCCGGGCGCGGCATGGGACTCCGGTTCGCCAAACATCGGCGCAACAGCCGCTGGAGGAAGCGGTTGCGGGTTCAGCGCCTTTCGGGCGGCACGCTTGTCGCGCTCCTTCTTCCGCTTATCGAGTTTCTTGAGCGTCTCATCGATTCGAACGGTCTGAAATTTAATTACCGGGTCCGCGACGCGAAGACGGCGTTCTACTTCCTTGACCGCTTCGGGTCCGGAAGAAAACTGCATCAGGACGTAGGAGCCGTCCTTGAACTTATCCACGGTGTAAGCCAAACGGCGCTTACCCCATTTTTCGACCTTATCGACTGTACCGCCAGCCGTGCCAATGTTGCCCGTCAACTGTTCGATGAAGGCATCGATCTCTTCTTCCGGCAGGTCCGGCTTTACAATAAACAACTCTTCGTAAATTCTCATCTATCCTCTGTTTTTAAGCCTGCGGCGCGACGATTAAACTTCGCCATGGACTTTTCGACGCCGTCGGCAATTACTGAACCGATTGCCTGAGCGGCTAACTCAAGCACCCCGTCCAATTCCTTCTTCTGCTCCCGGCTGAACCGGCCTAGCAGATAATCCTTTCCGCCCGAAAGCGAGTGGCCCCCTAATGTCAAACCAGGATGTACTCCCAGCCGAACTCTGGCAAACTCTTCCGTCCCTACCTGCTCGGCTACGGAACGAACTCCGTTATGGCCGCGCGGCCGGCCGTTCGGACGCACCCGAACCTCGCCCCATGGCAGGTCCAATTCATCATAGGCCAGAATGAGCGACTCGGGCGCGATCTCATGCTTTTCCATGAGTGCCTTGACCGACGTGCCGCTCAAATTCATATAGGTCTGGGGCTTAGCGATCATCACCTGCCCATTTACACCAACCAGGGCCTTAGAATCGGGACGATTTACGCGAATTCCCAAATCCACCGCTAAGCGGTCTGCCGCAAGGAATCCCATGTTATGCGGGGTTTCCGCATATTCTTCCCCGGGGTTCCCCAGCCCGACCACCCGAAACACCCGACTTTACTTCTTCTTTGCGGCAGGCGGGGCCTTTGCCTTATCACCCGCGACGGGCGCGGCCTCTTCCTTCTTGCCCTTAGCCTTTGCGACTTCCGGCTCCGCCACAGCTTCGGCGACAGGCGCGGCTTCCGCACTATGACTGCTTCGGCAGCGCTCACCAGGAGAGCCGAACCCGGCATCTGGATGTCACTCGAACGAACGCTCTGGCCCACAGAGAGATCACTCACATCGATCGTAAAGCTCTGGGGAATTTCGTCCGGCAGCACTTCGATTTCGACGGAGCGATTGATGATTTCCAGCAATCCGCCCTGTAGTTTGATGCCCTTGGCTTCGCCCGCAACTAACACCGGAACGGAAACGCGTAAGCGCTTCGCGAGATCGATCCGCTTGAGATCGACATGAAGAAGGGTGCTCTTCACAGGATCGTACTGTTCGTCCACTACCATCACCGGGCTGCTCTCGCCGCCTTCAACCTGAAGGTTGAAGATGGTGTTGTGTCCGGTCTTGCTTCGCAGGATGGACTGAATGAATTTGGGGTCGACGGCTATGGAAACGGGATCTTTCTGCGCCCCATAGACCACACCGGGAATCTTGCCGCTGACGCGGGTGCGCCTGGCTTCGTTTTTGCCCCGAGTCTCTCGGACCAAGGCTTCGACTACGGTATCTGTTCTCAACTGCTTCTCCTATTTGCCGGGCAAGTCCGACGTACTGCTCGTGGGTTGCCGGCCGATCCTTTTAGGTCAACCAACCGCTCCCTTACGGTCGCGGCTCAGAAAAAACAAACTACCCGAACAACATACTGACCGATGTCTCTTCGTGTATCGATTGAACCGCCCGTGCCAGCAGCGGAGCAATAGAAAGAGCCCGGATCTTACCGCATTGTCTGGTCAACTCCGTCGACGGAATCGAGTTCGACACAATAACTTCTTTGATCTCCGACGCTTCGATCCGCTCCACAGCCGGACCCGACAACACGCCATGCGTGGCACAAGCCGTGACGCTGGCCGCACCAAACCGTAACAACGCTTCCGCACCTTTTACCAAGGTGCCGGCCGTATCGATCATGTCATCCACAATCAAGCAATTCCGGCCGCGAACGTCACCTACTACATTCATTACTTCCGCCACGTTCGCTTCCTCGCGGCGTTTGTCGATAATTGCCAAAGGTGCGTTTAGCCGTTTTGCGACCGAACGAGCCCGCTCCACACCGCCCGCATCAGGCGATATCACCATCAGATCTTTGATCTCCTGGCGTTTGAAATACTCGATCATGACCGGCCGGAAAAACAGGTGGTCTACCGGTACATCGAAGAAGCCCTGGATCTGAGCGGCATGTAGATCCACCGCCATCACCCGGTCCGCTCCGGCCGTTTCGATCAGTTGGGCTACCAGCTTGGCCGAAATCGGCACACGCGGTTTATCTTTCCGATCCTGACGACCGTAACCATAGTATGGTAACACTGCCGTGATCCTCTCCGCCGAGGATAGCTTCAGCGCCTGAGTCATGAGAAGCAGTTCCATCAGGTGCTGATCGACCGGGCAGCATGTAGGCTGGACCAGGAAACAGTCCGCGCCGCGCACATTCTCGGCAATCTGCGGATTCGTTTCGCCGTCGGAAAATTTCTTGATTCTCGCCTTACCGAGCTCCAATCCCAGACACTGCGCCATCTCTTCGGCGAGCGCGGGATTGGCATTGCCGGTGAAAATCTTGATCCGTTCCGGATCCATTTTACGAACGGGTTTCGGGGCGGCCATGGTTACCTCTGCTGTGCGTGGCGGAACTGTTTTGCCATGTTTGCTGTTTGGGGAACGGAAAGGGAGGAGGTGATGACAAGTTCCCTTTCAGTGATTGTACGACGGCGGGCTGTGTTTCTTTGCAATGACAGAATCGTTAAATTCGGCGATCAGATAGTGAAGGCGGCGCGGATCTGTTCCAGAAACGTCGTAATGGCCGCGCGAGGATCCGTGCCCGGTCCTAAGGCCTCGAAAGGCACATAACCGCGGTAGCCGGAGCGATCAACGATGGCCTTGATCTTCGCCAGGTTTACCGGCTCTTCCTTATCATTGCGGCCTACCTTCTCCTTGATCTGCCACGACACGGCGTAGGGCACGAGTTTCTCAATCTCTCCGTAAGGGTCGCCCTGGCGCAGGCTGCCGATATCGAGGATGCATCCAAACCAGTCCGAGCCGACCGCGTCGATCAAACGGATTGTTTCGGCGGCCGTCTTCAGGAAGTCGTTGTGCTGCTGGATAGCCACGACCACCCCATGCTCTTTCCCGAAAGCGGCGCACTCCTGGCAATCGGCAACCATCCACGCGAGAGCTTCGTCGAACGAGTGCCCTTCCGGACGAGTCGGACCGGAGAATATACGAATGACTGGAGCGCCGAGCTTGCTCGCCACAACGATCCAGTTCTTTACCATTTCAACATCGGCTTTCCGCGCCGCTCCATCCGCGACGGCGAAGTTGTTCCGAACACCCGTGCCGCTGATTCCGACGCCGTTCACGAAAGCCGTGCGCTTGAAATCGTAAATGTATCGATCGGTTGGTACGTTCGGATAACCGGGAAAATAGTAGCCGGTCGCGTCCAGAGCGTCTACGTTATGTTGCGCGCAAAAGCGAACCACATCCGCAAGCGTAAGAGTCCCACTTCGAAGCGGCTTATCGAAAGAGTATGCGTTCAAGCCGAGTTTCAGTTTGACTCCGGACTCGCGAGTCACTTTCGGGTAGGCCGGAACGGCCACAGTTGCAGCAACTCCAATAGCTCGTACAAGAAAACCGCGCCGGTTTGAGTTCATGGTGGGTAAGGGAGTGATGTGATTAGATCCGCTCCCGGAGTCTTCCCATCGTTATACATCAAAAACAGGCCTGCTGGCAGAAACGATTCCAGAACCGCGGACTTCCCTCTTACACCCGTAATTATGCGGGCAACGGTTGGGTTAGTATCTAACATTGCGCACGGATACAGAAACGTTACAAGAACAGTTGCCTCCGCTTACGCAGTTTGAAGCGTTGGAAGAGGCCAACCGATGCCTGTTCTGTTTTGACGCACCGTGTACGCACGCTTGTCCGACGCATATCGAGATCCCGCATTTCATCAAAAAGATCTCAACGGGAAACTTGACCGGCTCCGCACGGACGATTTTTAACTCCAACCTGCTTGGCGCAACCTGCGCTCGGGTGTGTCCTGTGCAGGAGTTATGCGAGGGGGCGTGTGTGTTAGGTCCTACGCACAAGCCGATTGCAATCGGGCGTCTGCAGCGGTATGCGATGGATTACGCTTACGATCGCGAGTTGGCGCCTTTTACGGCGCCGGTGCGCAGCGGCGCGAAAATCGCGGTGATCGGAGCGGGTCCGGCAGGTCTTTCCTGCGCGGGCGAGTTGGCGCGGCGCGGACATTCCGTCACGGTGTTCGATAAACGAACTATGCCGGGCGGCCTCTCGACCTACGGGATAATCGGACTTCGCGAGCCAATGCACATCGCCCTGGCAGAAGCGGCGCTGATGGAGCGAATGGGTGTTTCTCTCCGGCTCGGGACAGAGTTAGGGCACAACTTATCGATAGAGGATCTTCGTGGAGAGTTCGACAAAGTGGTACTCAGCGTGGGCCTCGGTTACACGCCTGAGATGAGAATCCCCGGCGAGGAACAGATTGTCGACGGTTTGGAGTACATCGAGACTTGTAAAACCGCTCCGGCGTCGCTGCACGTTGGCGGTCGTGTCGTAGTGATCGGCGCGGGTAATACGGCCATCGATTGCGCAACAATCGCGAAACGTTTCGGGGCGAAATCGGTAACGATTGTGTATCGGCGTACCGAGCATGAGATGACCGCCTATCCGCACGAGTATGAGTTTGCGAAGAGCGAAGGGATTGAGTTCCGGTTTCTCACGCAGCCGGTTCGCGTCATAAAGGGTGAAGGCATCGAGTGCGTCATGATGCGGCTTGGCGCGGAGGACCAGTCCGGGCGTCCTGCTCCGGAACCGGTTCCACATTCCGAATTCCTGCTTCCCGCCGATCAGGTGGTTAAGGCAATTGGCCAGAAGAAGCCTTCCGTTGCAACGCTGCTCAGGCTGGACGTGAACGGCGGATTTATCGCGGTAGATGAGCGATTCGAAACCAGCGTACCTGGCGTGTATGCGATTGGCGATTGCATTCGTGCGACCGGTGCCGCATCGACAGTAATGGCGGTGCAGGACGGCAAGCTTGCAGCAGAGGCGATCCATGGCTGACCTTCGAATCGACTTCGCCGGCATTCGTTCGCCGAATCCGTTCTGGCTGGCATCAGCGCCCCCTACGAACTCCGGCGCGCAGATCCATAAGGCTTTTGAGGCCGGTTGGGGTGGCGCGGTGTGGAAGACCATCGGACCGCCGGTGCTGAATGTTTCGAACCGCTACGGGGCTTGGCATTACGGTGGACAGAAGATGCTCGCGATCAACAATGTCGAGTTGATTTCGGATCGACCGATCGAGATCAATTTACGTGAGATCGCGGAAGTAAAGCGGGCTTGGCCGGAGCGCGCGGTGATCGTCTCCGCCATGGTGGATTCGAAGCCCGAAGCTTGGGCTACCGTGGTGCGGCAGATTGAGGACACCGGCGCGGACGGTATCGAGCTGAACTATGGATGCCCTCACGGGATGAGCGAGCGCGGCATGGGGAGCGCGGTTGGCCAAGTTCCCGAATACTGCGAACAGATTACTCGGTGGGTGATGGACGTGGCGCACATTCCGGTAATCGTGAAGCTGACGCCGAATATCACGAACATCGTGCCGCCCGGGCGTGCCGCGGTGGCCGCGGGCGCGAACGCAATCTCATTGATCAACACGCTGAACTCGATTGTCGGCGTCGATCTGGACACTCTGGAGATTACGCCGAACATCGGCGGCAAGGGTGGGCATGGCGGCTATGCGGGTCCGGCAGTAAAGCCGATCGCACTGAACATGTTGAGCGCGCTTGGGACCGACGAGGTGGTATCGAAATCGGGACTTCCCATCTCCGGGATGGGCGGTATCTCGACATGGAAGGATGCTGCGGAGTTTCTGCTATTAGGCGCAAGCAGCTTGCAGGTGTGCACCGCGGTGATGCATTACGGCTATCGCTTGGTGGAAGACCTGTGCGATGGGCTTTCGAACTGGATGGATGACAAAGGCTTCGCAACAATCGCCGATGTAACGGGCAAGAGCTTGCATCGCATTTCGGATTTCAAGGACTTCGACCTTTCCTATAAAGCCGTCGCGCGGATCGATCCGGCGAAGTGCATCAAATGCAATCTTTGCTATGTGGCGTGCAACGATACGGCGCATCAGTGCATCGACCTGATGACGGCGGACGGTGCACGCGTTCCGCCTCGCAGCTACGATGTTCGCTCGAACGGGAAGAATGACGCCGTGAACACCAGACCCCAGGCGACGGTCCGGGAAGAGGATTGCGTTGGTTGCCGGCTCTGCTACAACGTGTGTCCGGTGGAGCATTGCATCGAGATGGTGGAGGTGGCGCCGTGTCGCGAGTCCGTGACGTGGGACGCGATTTCCAAGGAACAGCCTTCGGTGACACAGGATTGGGAAGCGATGAAGCGGTATCGCGACGAGAAGGGCATTCACATCCACTAAGATGGCGCTGCTGATCCGTAACGCCGATATCGTCAACGCCGATGGTCGGCAGACCGCGGACATTTACATCGAGGACGAAACGATTACTCGCATTGGGAAGAGCCTTGATGCGCCGCCCGACGCGGAAGTGATCGACGCAGCGGGCCAGTACGTCTTTCCCGGATTTATCGATCCACATGTTCATATTTACTTGCCGTTCATGGCGACTTTCGCTAAGGACACCCATGAAACGGCGAGCATCGCGGCGCTGGTGGGCGGGACTACTACGTTCATCGAAATGTGCTGCCCTTCGCGTGGCGAGAACGCGCTTGGCGGTTACGAATTGTGGAAGAGCAAGGCCGCGGGCAATAGCGCTTGCGACTATGCATTTCATATGTCGGTGACGAAGTATATCGGCGAAACCGAGCATCACTTGCGCGAGATCGTTCGCGATGGAACTACTTCGTTCAAAATCTTCCTTGCCTATAAGAACTTCTTCGGCGTGGAAGATGGCGAGATGTATCAGACATTGTCGCTGGCGAAAGAGCTGGGCGTGATTACAACCGCGCATTGCGAGAATGCGGAATTGGTTGCGCGTCTGCAGGCGGACCTGGTGGCACAAGGGAAAACAGGGCCGGAGTGGCATGAGCCGAGTCGTCCGGAGTCGGTGGAGGCGGAAGGCACGGGGCGGTTTGCGACTTTTCTCGAGAACACGGGAGCAACTGGATACGTGGTGCATCTATCGTGTATCCCGGCGCTTCAGGCTGCGCTCGCCGCCAAGGCTCGGGGAGTGAAGTTGTCGGTCGAGACGGTCGTGCCGCATTTTCTTCTTGATAAGACGTACGCGGAACGTCCCGGCGTGGAGGGGATGAAGCATGTGATGTCGCCTCCATTGCGTGACAAACGAAACCAGACGGCTCTTTGGGATGCCCTGGCGGTGGGCGCGATCGATACTGTGGGCACCGATCATTGCCCGTTCGATAAAGAGCAGAAGCTCTTGGGTAACGACGCGTTTACTCAGATTCCGAATGGCATTCCGGGAATCGAGGAGCGCGTCAATCTAATGTATACCTATGGCGTGAAGCGCGGCGGATTGGACCTGCATCGGTTCGTCGATGCTTTGCGCACGCGGCCTGCGCGGCTGTTCGGATTGTATCCGCGCAAGGGAACAGTCGCAGTGGGAGCCGACGCCGACCTCTGCGTTTACGACCCCGAGTATCGCGGAACGATCACTGCCGAGCGGCACTACGTCAACAATGACTACAGCGGCTTCGAGGGATTTGCAATTGACGGACGTCCCTCGGTAGTGACCGTGCGCGGCACCGTGCAAGTGCGCGACGGGAAGTTTGTCGGCGAACGATCGCGAGGCAGGATGCTGAAGCGGGAGCCGGTTCATGCCGGCTGATGGCGCACTCACAGTCGCTCTTCTGAAGGAACTTCGCGCGCTGACTGGTGATGCGGACGGTGCGCAACGCGTCGCGTGGACGGGAACCTGGCAGAAGGCTCGCGACTGGTTTGAAATCAAGCTTGAGGGTTTGTCGTGCGAACACCACTACGACCCTGCCGGCAATCATTGGATTACCGTTCCGGGCGTGAGCGAGAAGGCTCTGCTTCTGGGTGGACATTTGGACTCCGTGCCAAATGGTGGATGGCTGGACGGCTGCCTCGATTTTCTTGCCGGTTTCGAGGTGCTGACTACCCTGGTGCGGGAACATGACGGACGCCCGCCCGTCACGTTGCGGCTGGTCGATTGGGCTGATGAAGAAGGCGCGCGCTTCGGACGGAGCTTGTTTGGATCTTCTGCGTTTGCCGGTACACACTCCATCGAAGCGGACAGGGCACGGAAAGACCGCGATGGCGTCACGCTGGAAGACGCGCTTGCGCGCTGGGGCGTACAGATTGACCAAATCGGCGACGCGCAGAAGGGACGGAAGAACGCGGCGGCTTATCTGGAGCTGCATATCGAGCAGGGTCCCGTGTTGGAGCGATTAGGACTGCCGCTCGGTGTCGTGATGGGAACGAAGGGCGTCGAGCGGCATGCAATCACGTTCACGGGTCAGGAAGCGCATTCCGGTTCCACCCCGATGAATGTTCGCCGCGATGCGCTCGCTGCCGCGGCCAAGTTGGCGCTGGAGATTCGGACCATCGCGAAAAAGCATGCGGATGCGGTATGCACCATGGGAAGCGTCAAGACGTTTCCCGGAATCGTGACGGCGGTTGTCGGGCGTTGCGAATGCACGCTCGACCAGCGTGACCTGGACGCGGCGGTACTGGCGCAGATGTTCGAAGAAGCTCGCGAGGCCAGCGAGCGGTTTGCGGTCGAGGAGAACTGCACGGTGGAGTGGTCTCGCATCTGGAATATCGAGCCTGTGCCGTTTCATCCCGACTTGGTTCGCCTATGTGAGGAGTCGATCCGGGAAATCGCGGGAACGTCGCATCGTTTGCCATCGGGACCGCTCCACGACGCGGCTGAAGTTGCGCGCGCGGGAATCCCGACTGTGATGCTCTTCGTTCAGTCGTTGGGCGGCATCAGTCATAACAAGATCGAAGACACGTCAGAAGAGCATTTACACATGGCGGTTCAGGCGCTCTATCGCCTGGCTGCGAAGACGATAGATTGGATGCAACGGCAATGAGCGAGCGCACAACCCAAGACACGATTCGCGAGAACCGCGACTATACGTTATTTTCCTGGTCCATCCAGAACGCGGTGAATCCCATGGAGATGACACGCGGCGAAGGGGTGTGGTTCTGGGATGGCCAGGGCAACAAGTGGCTCGACTTCAGTTCGCAATTGATCAACCTGAATGTCGGGCATCAGCATCCCACAGTGCTGCAAGGGATCAAGGACCAGGTCGATAAGCTTTGTTTTGCCGGTCCTTCCTTCGCGACGGAACCGCGCGGGCAACTGGGTCGCAAGCTGGCGGAGGTTACCGGGCTGGCGAAGTCGTTTTTCACGCTTGGCGGGTCCGAAGCGAATGAAAACGCGATGAAGATGGCGCGTCTGTTTACCGGACGTGACAAGATCATCACGCGATACCGTTCGTATCACGGGGGCACCATGGGCGCGATGACGGCCTCGGGCGACCTGCGGCGTTGGGCTGTCGAGCCGGGCGTTCCGAACATCGTGCGCGTTTTCGATCCGTATTGCTATCGATGTCCGTTCGGCAAGACTCCGGACTCGTGCCGTCGCGAATGTGTCAGCCATATCGAAGAAGTCATCGAAATGGAAGGACCACACAACATTGCGGCCGTGATGGTGGAGGGGATTACCGGCACGAATGGCTTGCTGGTGCCGCCCGACGATTACTACCCCAAACTGCGGGTGCTGTGTGACAAGTACAAAATTCTGCTGATCGACGACGAAGTGATGTGTGGCTTCGGGCGAACCGGCAAGTGGCTCGCGACGCAACACTATGGAATCAAGCCGGACATCG
Source organism: uncultured Bryobacteraceae bacterium (assembly GCA_964237255.1). Taxonomy (GTDB): domain Bacteria; phylum Acidobacteriota; class Terriglobia; order Bryobacterales; family Bryobacteraceae; genus JALYXI01. Next base: position 4,631 of record CAXSIG010000054.1, on the reverse strand, counting down.
TGACCTGTGCGAAGGGCCTTACCAGCGGCTATCTTCCTTTGGGGGCCGCGATTGTTTCGCAGGAGATCGCCGATTACTTCGAAACGCACATGCTGTGGGGCGGGTTGACTTACAACGGACACCCGGTATCCTGCGCCGCGGCTTCGGCGAATCTGCGGGTGTACGAGGAAGAGCATTTGTTCGAGAACGTAGAGGTGCAAGGCGAGTATCTTCGGCAGCGTTTGGAGCGGATGAAAGCAGATTCGCCGTTCATCGGCGACGTGCGGTCGAAGGGGTTGTTCAGTGTGATCGAGTTCGTTCGCGACAAGCAGAGTAAGGAACCGCTTGCGCAGTATAACGGATCCAGCCCGGAAATGACGCAGGTGATAACGCATCTGAAGAAGAATCATGTCTACGCGTTTTCGCGATTTAACTTGTTGTTCGTTTGCCCGCCACTGATTATCCAGCGCGAAGAGCTGGCGCATGGGTTGGACATTGTTGAAGAAGCGGTGATGTCGCTGACGCCGCAGCCCGAACCCGAACTCGCGCTAGCGTAAGAGGAGACAACCATGCCCGTTGCCACAGAAGAAGCCATCGCAATTCGCGCAGTCAGTCACTGGATTGGTGGTCAACCCGTTCCATCGACCAGCGGCCGCTCCGGCCCGGTTTTTAATCCTGCGACGGGTGAAGTGCAAGCCCGCGTCGATTTCGCCAGCCAAAAGGAAGTGGACCATGCAGTTGCGGTGGCGAAGGCCGCGTTCCCCGCATGGCGGGCCGCTTCGCTTTCGAAGCGTGCCGAGGTGATGTTCCGGCTTCGGGAATTAGTGGATAGAAACCGGAAGCGAATCGCTGAGATTCTCACGAGCGAACATGGCAAGACCCTCGCGGATGCAATGGGCGAAGTGGCGCGCGGGTTGGAAAACATCGAGTTTGCCTGCGGCGTGCCAAATCTTTTAAAAGGCGGCTTCAGCGAACAGGCCAGCAAAGGGATCGATGTGTACCAGATTCGGCAACCGGTAGGGGTTGTGGCGGGCATCACGCCTTTCAACTTCCCGGCCATGGTGCCTATGTGGATGTTTGCGAACGCCATCGCGTGTGGGAATGCATTCATCCTGAAGCCCTCTGAGAAGGACCCATCAGTCAGCTTGTTCCTGGCCGAATTGATTCAGCAGGCCGGTGTGCCCGATGGGATTTTCACGGTGATCCAAGGCGACCGCGTTGCCGTCGACGCACTGGTCAGTCATCCCGACGTGAAGGCCATTAGTTTTGTCGGCTCGACGCCAGTCGCGAAGTCAATCTATGAGCAAGGCACTCGGCTGGGCAAGCGCGTTCAGGCTTTAGGCGGCGCGAAGAACCATATGATCGTAATGCCCGATGCCGATATCGATATGGCGGCCGATGCCGCGGTCTCGGCCGCATACGGCTCGGCTGGAGAGCGATGCATGGCGATCTCGGTGGCGGTGGCGGTCGGTAATGTCGCTGAGCCCTTGATCGACGCAATTCAAATCCGGATGAGCAAGATCAAGATCGGTCCGGGTCTGGAAGCGGGTAATGAAATGGGGCCGCTGATTACCGGCGAGCATCGCGATAAAGTCGCGTCTTATGTGAAGGGCGCGCAGAACGAAGGCGCCAAAGTAGTGGTGGACGGCAGTATGCACGCAGCCTCGCAGAGCGACGGGTTCTTCCTCGGCACGTCGCTCCTCGACAACGTGCGGCCCGGCATGCGCTGTTACGACGACGAAATTTTCGGACCCGTCCTGAGCGTTGTCCGCGTCAAGACTTACGACGAAGCTGTAGCTTTGATCAACGACCATCCCATGGGGAATGGCACCGCCATTTTCACGCGCGACGGCGGCACCGCGCGGCAATTCCAGTTCGACGCCGAAGTAGGTATGGTCGGTGTCAACGTTCCCATCCCTGTGCCCGTCTCCTATTACAGCTTCGGTGGCTGGAAAGCCTCCCTGTTCGGCGACTTACATATGTACGGCCCCGAAGGTGTTTCGTTCTACACCAGATCGAAAGTGGTCACCAGTCGTTGGCCCGAAGCAAGCGGCAGCCAAGTAGATCTCGGTTTCCCGCAAGTGCGCTAGGCGGCCATCGCTTCGTCCGCTTGAGCGTTGTTGATCTTCTCAACGATCTCCCAGATTACTCGGGGAGCCCGGACGTTTTCGACTTGGCATGTGCCGGCGGCGTCATGTCCGCCACCACCGTACGACAAAGCTAGTTCACCTATGCTTACAGACGAACTTCGGTTCAGAATCGATTTTCCAA
>CAXSIG010000054.1:0-2371 GCA_964237255.1 uncultured Bryobacteraceae bacterium | reverse complement strand
CCGTATTTTGTTTCTTCAGTCCCCAAATCACGTGCATTGAAACATCGCATTCGGGAAACAGGGCGTAAATCATAAAACGGTTGCCGACATAAATCACTTCTTCGTTACGGAGATCGAGAATCGCAAGGTGGCCGTAAACTTTCGTGCATCGGCGGATCTGAGCGGTGAACAAAGCTTCGTGCTCCCGATATAAATCGGTGCGTTCTTTGACGTCGGGATGATTCAGAGTTTCCTCAATCGAGTGCTCGCGGCAGTAGTCGATCAAGGTCATCATCAGGTCGTAGTTGGATATTCGAAAATCGCGAAACCGTCCTAGCCCGGTACGCGGGTCCATCACGAATGACAGCAATTCCCAACCTTGCGCGTCCAGGATATCTTGGCGCGTGAACTTAGCTGAATCGGCTTTATCGACAGCGGTCATCATGTCCTCTCCAATCCGAGGAAAAGCTTCCGTCCCGCCGTACCAAGTGTAAAGGACTCGAGCCGCCGATTCAGCGCTTGGGGCCAGTATGTGGTTCGAGCGAAGCTCGCCTCCCGCCCGTTCCTTCTCGCTTTCGTGATGATCGAAGCAGAGGGCGCACCCCGGAACGTAGGGAAGGTTTGTCAGAATGTCGTTCGGTCCAACCTCCACCTTGCCGTCCTGCACGTCTTTCGGATGCGCAAACGTCACCGACTCCAGAAGATCCAGTTCCTTAAGAAGAATGGCGCAAACCAAGCCGTCGAAATCGCTGCGGGTGAGGAGCCGGAACTGCCTCCGTTCGGTTTGCAGTACTTCGTTTTCATTCATGTCCCCCTATCGGCAGGAGCCGCAAGGAACATTAGGTCCGCTCTGCGAAAACTCGATTCTTCACTCGTAGGAACGGCCTCTCGATTACCCAGTAAGATCCCGATGCTGCCACGATGACCACTGCGATGGATCCGACCACTTGCATCGTGAATGGCAAAATCCGAAGAGCCTTCCGTACAGGCTCTAGCACGAGTTGTTGGTACAAATACAGCGAGTAAGAGATTGATCCCAGATACACCACAGGCCTCCACTCTAACCATCGGACCCAAACGGAATTGCGATGCGCGATCGCCTGCGGAATGAGACTCGCGCATAGCACGGGGCCAACGATAAAGCCCCAAGCATCGCGATAACGGTCGCCAAATCTCTGCTCCAGAGCTGCGGAACAAATCAGACCAACCACGGAAAGACATAAAAGAGGAGCGCGAGTCAGCACGCCCCAAAACGGCGCCTTCTGAAAGTGAAACAACGCAATCGCAAGAAGACAGCCGATCAGCAGGTGATCCATGCGCGTGTCGAATGCTTCGTAAAAATAGCCTTGCCAGACATGGAAAATATATTTCAGGACGATGCGATATAGCCACACAGCGCTTACGATGCTCGCTGTAACCTTACACAAAGCACCTGGGCGGTTTTTCAATAAAAGGAAAAGGACAGGCCAGAGGAGATAAAACTGCTCCTCGATCCCAAGGGACCATGTGTGGCTAAGGCCAGTATTTGGATCTCCGTAGATCGCCTGATAATAGTTCGCAAAATAGAGCAGCGAAGCCGTTGTTTGATGCCAGTGGATAGGCTTATTGAGAACAACCAGAAGCCCGAGCGACAAAAACGCGTAAGCATAGAACGCCGGAAAAATTCGAAGAGACCGTCGTATGTAAAATCGACGAAGCGAGACTTCGCCGTTCCGAGCATTTTCGTTTAATAAAAGCCATGTAATCAGGAAACCGCTGATCACAAAGAACATCAGCACACCTAATCCACCGGGCGACCAATCCCAGCCGGAATGGTAGAAGATTACAAGAAAAACGGAAACTGCTCGAAGTCCACTGATAATCGGGATTTGACGCTGACTAAGTCCCGCGATCAAGTCAGGGGGCGTAGGAGCGCGCATTCGGATCAGGCCAAAGCCTTTCCGTATAGCGCCAGCAAACGGCTCCAAGCCTTTTCCGCCTGCGTCTCGTTGTAAACCTGAGAGTCCGGAGGACACCAGCCATGCGCCGCGCCCGCGTACACTTCGATTTCCGCAGGAAGGTCCGCTTTGGCAAAGGTCTCTTTTAAAGCCACCTTATCATTGGGAGCCCGCTCATCGTCATTTGCCGCGATTGCCACCAGGAACTGTGCCTTGCTCTTTGCGGCTTGCAGGTGCGGGCTGTTCGGCATTGTCGTCACAAGTCCACCACCATGAAACGAACCGACGGCTCCTACCCGGTCGGGCACTGCTGCCGCGGTGCGAAACGCCATGGGGCCGCCCATACAATACCCTTGCGTTCCCACCTTCCGATTCTTAGCAACCGAAGACTGCCCATCCAGCCAACCGACAAACGCCTTGGCATCGGTCATATGAGTGGTTTCGTTCAGGCCTTA
>CAXSIG010000053.1:12955-15096 GCA_964237255.1 uncultured Bryobacteraceae bacterium | reverse complement strand
AAAACATCGACCAGCATTACGTGAGTATCCGTCCCGCCGGACACCACGCGAAGGCCTTCGGCCATCAGCGTCTCGGCGAGGACCCGCGCATTTCGAACTACCTGTTCCTGGTAGCGCCGAAATTCCGGCTGCATGGCTTCCAGGAAACAGACCGCTTTCGCGGCGATCACGTGCATCAAGGGACCTCCTTGAGAGCCGGGAAACACGGTGCGATCGATGTCCGCGGCATATTTCTCTTTGGCCAGGATCACTCCCGACCGAGGTCCTCGCAAGGTTTTATGCGTGGTGGATGTGACGATATCGCACCAGTCGCACGGATTGGGATGCAGCCCCGCCGCTACCAATCCGGAAAAATGCGCCATGTCGCAGAGCAGCATCGCGTTATTCCGGTCGGCGATTTCGCGGAAACGCGGAAAGTCCCAAACCCGGGAATAAGCGCTACCCCCGGTGATGATCATTCGAGGTTTGTGTTCCTCGGCAAGGCGCTCTACCTCATCGAAGTCGATCAGTTCATCGTCCCGTCGGACTCCGTAGTGCACGGCGTTGTAGGTTTTGCCGGAGAAGTTGAGCTTAAATCCATGCGTCAGGTGGCCTCCGTGGGCAAGGCTCAGGCCCAGAATGGTATCGCCGGGGTTGAGCACCGCGGCGAAGGCAGCCTGATTCGCTTGCGACCCAGCGTGAGGTTGAACGTTGGCATACTCGGCGCCGAATAAGCGCTTCGCGCGGTCTCGGGCTACGGTCTCTATCTGGTCCGCAAATTCACAGCCACCGTAATAGCGCTTGCCTGGGTAGCCTTCGGCATACTTGTTGGTAAAGATGCTTCCGGTGGCTTCCAGCACCGCCTCGGATGTAAAATTCTCGCTGGCGATTAACTCGATTTGAGAGTGTTGGCGCTCCGTTTCCCGCTGAATGGATTCGTAGATTTCGGGGTCGACATCGGCTAAACGCCGGGCGGTCATGCTGGACATAGAATCTTCAATTTTAGCAGTTGGCGTCGGTTTGCTCGATTTTCTTATACTGAACATATGTTCTTCCGCAGGGCGAAAACACTGGATCGAAAATTTGCGGATTACCTGGCTGCGGCTCGCGATGCCGGTTTTTCCGTGGAACCATCCGGAAGCCGGGCGCGAATCGGTCGTGGCGAAGTCGCCGCGATTCTAGAGGATGTTGTGGGGGCCCATCCCCGAATTGCGGAACGTGCCGGAATCGTCACGGGCACCGAGATCGCCACGCTGGTAGACGGCGGGTATCAGAAATTTTTGCAAACTCCTTCCGGTAAGAAGCGGCCTGCTCTTGCGGCGGACCTGAAGGCGATCCATCAATTTCAGGAAGATCTCCGGGAAGCCGTCGACATACCGAGCCTATACAATGACTCGCTCGGCACCGTTTCAAATCAGTACATCTACGATCGGGTGGAAGATCGCGACCTGAAACATGAAAACGCGCCTTGGAAGATCGCGACCAAGCTCTAGTGTTTTCTTTCCAACGATGTTGTGACCTTCGAAAACTCTTTCTGTATCAGTGCATTAGAGGGGTATTCGTTCTTTAGCTCGGCTAACAGCTTCTGACTTTCCACCGGCTGCTTTTCGCGGAGGTAACCTGCGGCAAGCAGTATCTTCGCGAGCGGTCTTAAATAGTTTCCGTTCTTTGCCACGAGTTGCAAGTTTTTGAATCCTTGATCTTTGTTTCCTTTCACATCGTCGAACTTCACAAACCACCGAACCACCACGGGAAGTGAGCCAACAAGGTATTCGGTAAATCCGGTAGTAAGGTTCGCGTCAACAAACGAGGGGTCCACCTGAAGCAAGTGTTTCGCTTCCCGGTAAGACCGCTTATTTACGGAGAGGCTGGAAAGTTGCTTTTTCTCGATGAGCGCCATGTAGTCCACCATCTCGCCCAGGCTCAGACACATGGCAAACAGCGCTTGCGGATCGTCTGGATTCTTATTCAACGTTGTCTGCGCAAGTTCCTGGGCCTTGTTGACTGCGGCGTAGAAGCCGTCGTGAGCGGCCCGGTCGGGCTTCAGCTTTTGACGCGCGTCTGAAATCTTCTTGTCGTTTTCGAAGAATTCGCTTTCCAGAATGCCGAGGCGGTCCAGTTCCGCAAACAAAAAGGCCGATGCGCGAACCGCATAACCAAGG
>CAXSIG010000053.1:2293-12945 GCA_964237255.1 uncultured Bryobacteraceae bacterium | reverse complement strand
GGTCGCTGGGCTTCTCGGATATGTATTGCGCGATCGTGGTTTGCGCTCCGGAGAATTCGGAGCTGTACATCTGGTGAAAGGCCTCGTTGACCAAGGCCGGCCCGGTAAATTCGCTCGCGCCCAGGCCAACAGTAAACGTTGCGCACAACAGGAGCGTTCGAGAAAATTGTGTAATCACGCCAACTCCGACTCAAGCACAATAGGATCGCCCGCCACAACCTCCCCCGACTGAACGACCTTGGCATAGAAGCCGCTACTGCCCCATTTATCGGACGAATGCTTGCCGCGCTTCACACCGGAATCGTAAATTTCTTTCTGAATTGAAACGCCGTATTTACTCGCCCCGTATCGATCCAGTGTCCGGCACGGTTGTCTTGGCCAAGTCAGCTCGATCTTCGCTGAACCGACTCGAAAGGTCTGTCCCTGACGCCAACTGCGCGGACTAAGTCCGGAAGTCGTAAGATTCTCGCCCAGCGCGCCGGGATAGATCGAGAATCCAAGAGAAGTAAGATGCTGAATCGTCTCATCGGCAATGAGAAGAACGGCCTGATCGGGCCCACCGTGTATATTGGGGTGGGCAAAGCGATCTCCGGCAAATCCGCCAATGCCCAGTTGTCCCAGCAGAATCGGGCGTTTCGGAATCCCACCGCCGGAAATATTTACCTGCAAAATCTTTCCGAAAATATTTTTGAGAAGTTTTTCCGGCTCCATGTACTACCAGTCTATAAATGGTAGGTTCCTCCCCTACTCTGTTGGTCAGTGCTTTTTTCGGAGCACTAGATTTGGATAAGGCTGCGATCTTGTGCTTTCCACAGGGCCTGCCCGGGTTCGAAAATGAGCGCCGGTTCGCAGCCATCCAGATTCCAGAACAAAAACCGCTGGTGTACTTGCAAAGCGCGACTACGCCCGGCCTCTGTCTTCTTGCCCTTCCCGTTACATCCATCCAACCTGGCTTCGTTTTAAATCTTCGGCCCGAAGACCGGGACGTAATCGATTCGGATCGGACATCGCTTTCTAAGCCGATAACGCTTGCAATTGTCGCCTCCGAAGCGGATGGGACCGTTACCGCGAATCTTGCCGCCCCTATCGTCATCAATCCCCAAAACGGATTTGCCGTCCAGGCTATTCAAACGAATCCCGACCTTTCCTACCGGCACCCCCTTCCGTGTTGATTCTTAGGCGACGCGTCGGTGAATCGATTTTGATCGGCGATTCCATTGAGGTGGAAATCTCGGAGATTGGTCCGTTCAAGGTAAAGCTTGCAGTGCGTGCGCCGGGCAATGTCGTCGTGCTGCGTAAAGAGTTGGTGCAAGCTCGGGAACAGAATCGCTTGGCGGCTTCGATTTCTCCGGAAGCCCGGTTGAACGTCGCCCAAACTCTTTCGCAATTTTTTCCTCAAATGAAAACGACAGCCTCCGATAAGTCTTTTGAGGCTAGATACTCCGGGCATCCCGAAAAGGAGAACCTGGAACCGGCATGATGCCGGGCTGTATCCCACAACAGGACGTTCACAATGTCGATTTCAGTTCAAACCAACGTAACTTCTCTTATCGCTCAGAACAATCTCCGGATCAACACGGATTTTCAGAACCAGACCATTCAGCGCTTGACTTCCGGCTACCGGATCAACTCCTCCGGTGACGACGCCGCGGGGCTGGCTGTTGCGAATAAATATCGCAGCACCGTCGCCGAGCTAAACCAAGGCGTTCGTAATGCCAACGATGCAATCGGCAGTTTCCAGACCATCGATAGCGGACTGAACAACATTTCGCAAATTGTCGATCGGTTAAAAACGCTTGCTACGCAGTCGTCCTCGGCGGTATTCCAAGGTAACCGCGCAACGTTAGACACGGAATATCAGTCGCTCATCACAGAAATCACGCGGCAGGCTTCCAACATCAATCTGAATAATGGTGGAAAATATAACACCAACCTGATTACGTACATTGGTGGCGGCAGCAACGCGGCCAACGCACAGGTGGCAGTGGATCTCAGCGGCACGCAGAATACAGTCGATGCGAGCGGTCTGGGAATCAATACGACGAGCGTATCGGGGGGCGGTACCGGTTTGACCGGAAACTCCGTCCGTCTTGACGATACCGCTGTCTCTTTCCTGGCATCCGGGTCGCAGACCTACACGTTCCACGTAACCGACAACACAGGCAATAATCTGGACGTTTCGGCGGCTGTTAGCGGCGGCTCAAGCGGACTTAACGGCAGCCAGGTAATCTCCTCGCTGAACAACTCTCTCAACGCGTACGGAATCACGGCGAGCATCGGAAGCAATGGGCAAGTATCCTTCGGTGGATCCACCGCATTTGACGTCACTGTTGGCGCCGCTTCCGCCGGAAACGCAACAGCTACTTCCACTTCTACAGCGATCAACACGGGAAACTTCAATCTAAATTCCACGTTCGCCGCCGTTGTTGGAACTGCCGAAGCGTTCACGGTTCAGAATGCCGGAAACTCCTATAGCGTCAGCCTTACGTCGGTAACGGGAGCCACTCAAGCAGCCGCGCTCACTTCGCTGAACACGCAATTGGCGGGATCTGGAGTCTATGCGATTAAGGGGCTGAGCGGCAACGACATTCAGTTCCAAAGCACCAGTGCCTTCAGCGTCGTTCAAACCGCGGCAGCCGGTACGTCCGGTGGCGCCTTCTCCGGAACCGGAGCACAGGCGGTAACAGCGGCTTCCACCGCGGCGTCCAGTACGGGTAACGCCATCTCGGCTCTTGCCGCTCTAAATACAGCCGTTCAAAACCTCGGCCTGGTTCAAGGCCGCGTAGGTGCAGGCGAGAATAAGCTGACCTATGCCGTCAATCTGGCCAATTCCCAGATTTCCGATTTTTCCGCCGCTCAGTCAAGAATCCGCGATGCTGACACCGCTGCGGAAGCCGCAAATTTAACCAAAGCTCAGGTACTGCAACAGTCTTCCATTGCTGCTTTGGCTCAGGCGAATGCCGCCCCTCAGGCGATTTTGAGTTTACTGAAAGGTTAGATAGCCGTTAGAACGGGCACTCCGGCGGAAACCGGAGTGCTCGTCTTATAGGAGCGACCATGAGCACTTCGAGCAGTTCAATATTCAGCGGCACTAGCCGATTTTCAAACGATTTTCAGCAAGTGATCTCGCGCGCGGTCGCCATTGCTTCACTACCGTTAACCCAACTCACGAACGGTAAGTCGACGTTGTCGAAGCAGGCAACCGAAGTGACCACCCTTCAAAGTAAGTTTTCCGCGCTATCCACTGCCCTTTCAACGTTAAGCAGTTCCACGGGAAGCAGTTCTTTAAGCGCTACTGTCTCCGATACGGGGATCGCTCGCGTCTCGTTAGCGGACGGAGCAACACCAAGTTCCTTTTCGTTGGAAGTCCAAAATCTTGGGACGTATACCAATGCGCTAAGCTCAGCGACTTCAGGCCGGATCTCCGATCCATCCACCCAAAACTTAAGTACGGCGTCGTCATTTGTTCTGACAGTGAACGGTACAGCTACGCGAATTACGCCAACATCAAACACGCTAAGTGGGTTAGCGTCCGCGATTAACGACACGGCGGGATCGCAGGTTCAGGCCTCCCTGGTCAACATTGGATCCACTAGCGCGCCCGACTATCGTTTAAGCATCCAAAGCGCAAAGCTCGGGCCCGTATCGATTCAACTAAGCGACGGAACATCGAGCCTGCTCGATCCGGGCGCCACGGGCAGCTTGGCTTCGTACAAAATCAACAGTCTCTCGACGCCCATTCAAAGCGATTCTCGAACGATAACACTCGCCCCCGGTGTCACGGCCCAATTGGTCGGACAAAGTGCCAGCGGAGTTGCTTCCACAGTGACCGTGGCGAGGCAATCGTTTTCGATAGGAAGCGCACTTGGCTCATTTGTGAATGCCTACAATTCCGCAGCGGATGAGTTGGCGGCCAACCGCGGAAAAGGGACAGGCGCTCTCGCAGGAAGCAGCCTGATTCAGGGGCTGGAGAACCAACTCCGACAGTTGGGCAGCTTCAATTCGGGCTCGGGCCAGATTTCGTCCCTCGCTTCGCTTGGAGTTACATTCGATGGAAAAGGACATTTAGCGTACGACTCATCCGTGTTCAATTCAGCGGCGACCAATCTGACTGCTGTCAGCAATTTTCTTGGAAGCGCCAAGACGGGTGGGTTCCTGAAATCGGCTACGGATCTCCTGTCAACGGTAAACGACGCGACATCCGGTGTCTTAGCCGGTACAGCCAAAACCTTCACCGATCAGTTGACCAACCAGCAAGCCAGAGTCGACGCGGCCCAGGCGCGAGTGGACCAACTCCAAACAAATCTGCAAGCGCAGTTAGCGAAGGCGGATGCGCAGGTTGCGGCGTTGGAACAGAGCTACTCTGTTCTATCGGGAATTATCAAGGCGCAACAGCAGAACCAGACATCATGACTTTAACTGCCGTTGCACAACAAATCTTCGACGCCGCACAATCCGGTTCTCTCGAAACACTTGATGGCCCCCTAGAAATCCTTAGCGGTACTTTAACGCAAGACTTGGGAACTGAAGAACTGGGCGGCGCTCAACGGATTCTAGAAGACGCACGAACCGCGTTGTATGTTCGGCGCTCTCATATAGTTCGCGCTCTGCAACAAAATCGGCGCGGCAGTCTGTACGGAGGCGATATAGCCACCCGCAACTCGTGGGAATTTTCCGGCTGATTTTTGTCGCACGCCAAAATCGTGTCATGCGCGTTTGTCCGAAAAAGCTTGTAAGTCGTTCAATCGTTAGCCTTCACGTTTAGGACTCGGACATGCCGTTGTAAATGCCATGTTCGATGGAATCGGGGCCGGCCTTGAGCGCTACATGGACCTTCTGAGTGCGCGCCAGAAATTGGTCGCCTCCAATATTGCTAACTCCGACACCCCCGGTTACAGAACTCGCGATATCGATTTTCAAGCGGAGCTGCAAGGCGCGCTCGACAGCCACAATCCACGAACGACCGAAGTCCTCGGCTTGAAAACAAAAAACGACGGGAATAATGTCAGCATCGACCGCGAATCCCGCCTGCTAGCCGAGAACGCGCTTCGTTTCAACCTTGCATCGCAGCTCCTCAAAGGCCAACTGAAAGACATTCGCACAGCAATCCAGGAAGGAAGGTCCTGATGAGTCTTTTTTCTGCAATCTCGGTGAGCGCTTCCGGAATGGAGGCACAACGGACTCGCGCGGAACTTCTTGTCGAGAATCTAGCAAACTCGGAAACTACCCGCACGGCCGAAGGCGGCCCATACCGCCGCAAGGACGCGGTGTTCCAAACCGACGCGCCGGAACTGCCATTTCATTCGATATTTTCCGCTCAACTCAACGAACAGAACCAAGGCGTGTCTGTTTCGGAGATCACGGTCGATAGCCGGGAACCGGAGAAGCACTACCAACCAGGCCACCCCGATGCCGACGCAGACGGATACGTCGCCATGCCTCGAATCAATCCAGCGGAAGACATGGTAGATCTAATCGGCGCGTCCCGCACTTATCAGGCGAACGTCGCAGCGATATCGGCTGTGAAGGACATGATCCAGCGCTCCATCGATCTCTTCCGGTAAACGCGCATGATCGCTCCAATCTCCAGCAACATCGCTCTGCCGACCGCGCCAGTGGTCACCCCCGCGTCTCCGTCCGGCTCAAACGAATTCCAAAATCTGCTTACGCAGTCCATTTCCGCGGTAGAACAGAAGCAAACAGACGCCAAAACCGCCGTCAATCAGTTCCTGACGGGTGAAACCGAAGAACTTCACTCGGCGGCACTCGCCGGTCAGCGCGCCGAGCTTTCTTTCGAATTGTTTCTCCAGGTGAGAAATAAGGTAGTCCAGGCCTACCAGGAAGTAATGCGGATGCAGATGTAAATGGACGCCTTGGGGCAAATCCGAAAGATCCTCTTATCGCTGACGAATCAGCAGCGAATTATGATTGCTTTCGCGGCGATCGCGGCTGTTGCTGGCACGCTTTGGTTGTCGCGGTACTCGAAAGAATCGGATTTCAAACCTCTCTACACGAATTTAGCTCCCGAAGACGCGGGAGCGGTAGTCCAGAAACTGAAAGAATCCGGAGCCGATTTCCGTCTGTCCGAAAATGGAACCACCGTACTTGCCCCGTCCGCTAAGGTTGCAGAATTGCGCCTGGAAATGGCTTCGGCCGGACTTCCGAAAACGGGGCGCATCGGCTTCGAACTGTTCGACAAGACAAACTTCGGCGCTACGGAGTTTTCGGAACATGTCAATTACCGCCGCGCTCTCGAGGGCGAGCTGGAGCGGTCGATCATGTCCGTTTCCGCCGTGGAGCAAGCGCGCGTTCACCTTACATTTCCCAAGGACTCCGTATTCCTCGAATCTCGTCAGGCTGGAAAAGCCAGCGTGATTCTCAAACTGAGACCCGGCTCCCACCTCCTCTCTCAAAACGTGACCGCATTAACAAACATGGTCGCCAGCGCGGTAGAGGGCTTGGGACCGGAAGCTGTGACACTGCTCGATACGCGCGGTAATCTCCTCAGCCTCCCCAAACGCGCCGGGACAGACCCCGATTCACTGCAGCCGTCCGACGCCACCCTCGATTACCGTCAAAAAATCGAAACCGACCTTCTTGCCAAGGTGAACACCACGCTGGAACCTTTGGTCGGGGCAGGGCGGTTCCGTACCGGCGTCTCGGTCGATTGCGATTTCACCAGTGGCGAACAAAGCGAAGAGACGCTCGACCCGAATAAGTCGGTGATGGTCACCTCGCAAAAGACGGAAGACGCAACCTCTCCCGCGGTGGCGTCGGGAACGCCGGGAACCGCGTCCAACCTTCCGCGCCCGCCGGGAAGAACCGGTTACGGGGCAAACGGCGTGTCGCGCAAAACGGAAAACATCACATACCAGACCAGTCGTGTGGTCCGTCATGTTCGGTTGCCGCAAGGAACTGTCAAGCGGATTTCACTTTCCGTACTTGTAGATAACGATCTGAAATGGGAAGGCGCGGGGAAGAAACTGAAACGGATCTTGGTCCCTCCCTCCCCCGAAAAACTGAAGACGATTCGCGAGCTAGTAAGTGGAATCGCCGGCCTAAATACGGAACGCGGCGACCTGCTTGTCGTGGAGAGCCTTCCTTTCGAATCGACTTTGAATTCCGATGCAAGTCCGGCCACTCCTGTGGTTGACCCCCGTATTCCGAAGTGGCTTGCGCCGCTTCTTACCGATGGTCGATCTCTCGTGATCGCCGCAGTTGTTGGCGTGGTTCTAGTGCTACTACTCTTTGGCGGCTTGTTCTTCATGCTCCGGAAAAGCAAAAAGCCCGCGCCTTCTATTCCAGTGGCTCTTCCCGCTTCTGCCGAACCAGCGTCGCTCCCGCCATCCGAAGCGGAGCTTGCCGAGACCAAGCGCATAGAGTCTCAGCAGGAAGCACAAAGACAACTCGAGCAAGAGATTGTCGACCAGCTTCGCCTACCTAATGTTTCGAGCAAGAAAGGTGAGGTGCTGGTGAAACATATTCGCGATTTGATTCAGAAAGACTCCCCGAGTACCACGAATGTCCTTCGCGGATGGTTATCGGAAAGGGATGATTCTCGATGATTGCAAACGCAGCGCCGGCGATCGGAGTTTTTTCCGGCCCGAAGCGCGCGGCGATTCTTCTGATCACGCTAGGAGCGGAAACAAGCGGCGAGATTATCAAGACGCTGAACGAAGAGGAAGTCCAGCTAGTCAGCCGGGAAGTCGCGTTGCTCAAATCCGTCAGCAACGAACAAGCGGAATCGGTTCTGGAAGAGTTTCACCAACTCCTTGTCGGGCGCGCGTTGATCGTGAAGGGTGGCCTGGACTACGCGAAAAACATGCTCTCCAGCGCCTTCGGGTCGGAGAGTGGCAAGAAGGTCTATGACCGGCTGGTTAAAGTTCTCGGGACGGACATCGCGAGTTTCGATGTCCTCCACAAAGCGGACCCGCAACAGTTGGCGAAGTTCATCCATAGTGAACATCCGCAAACTATCGCCCTAATCCTCTCGCACCTGAGCGCGGCTCAAGCGGCAGCCCTCCTTACGTCTCTTCCGCCCGACATGCGGTCCGATGTCGCTCTTCGCATGGCGAACCTGGACCAAATCTCTCCCGAGATTATTTCCAAGATCGCGGGAATCATCGGACAGAAGCTTAGCTCTCTCGGAGAGTATAGCCGCGAGTCTTACGGCGGCGTGCGGGCAGTCTCCGAAATGTTTAATCGGCTGGACGTAACCATCTCGAAGGAAATTCTCGACAACATTGAAAGCCAGGATAGCGGCTTGGTGGAAACCATTCGGCACCTGATGTTCGTTTTTGAAGACCTGCTTTCCTTAGACGAAAACGGGATGAAAGAAGTGATCGCCAAAACGGACAGAAAGGTTTTGACCATAGCGCTCAAAGGTACCAGCGAGCAACTTCGCACGCATTTTCTGGGCGGAATGTCGCAGCGCGGCGCGGAGATGTTGAAGGAAGACATGGACGCCGCCGGGCCGGTAAAAATCAAGGACGTGGAAGCAGCGCAGCAGCAGATTATCGCGCTGGTTCGACAACTTGAGGCGGATGGCGTCATCAATATGAAGGGATCCGCGGGCGAGCAATATGTCGTCTAGAATTTTAGGTTGCGGCGAGAGTTCCGCGAAGGTGGAACCGATGTTATGGGGTCAACCAGCGGGCAATCGGGCCGGCGGCTCTCCCTCGGCATCCTCATTCGAACCTTCGCTCACGCTTGACCACGAAACGGCCTCGCTGCGCAATCGGCTTATTGAGTTGGAGCACTCTTCGCGGCAAGCAATGGAAGCCGCACGCCGTCAAGCTTACGCTGAAGGCTCGTCCGCGGGGCGTGCCCAAGCGCAAGCCGAGTGCGAACCGGTGTTGGCCAAGCTTGCGACAACGCTCACCGGCCTGGCCGATCTACGGCCTAAGCTCCGCGACGAGGCTGAATCGGATGTCGTCCAGTTGTCACTTGCCATTGCAAAGCGCATCATTCATCGCGAGCTATCCGTCGACCCGGGGGCTATTCAAGCTCTCGTGAAGATTGCCTTGGAACGGCTCTCTCGCCAGGAGGTCTATCGCGTTCGCGTCCACCCGGCGCAATCTCCCAGTATCCGCGCGGCATTGGCTGACCATCACCGCGAATACGTGGTGGAAGAGGATGCTCGATTGGAATCGGGATCTCTCATTTTTGAGACTAATCGAGGGCGAATGGACGCATCCGTTACCGCTCAGTTTGAGGAGATCGAACGCGGCCTGACAGACCGTGTCCAACAGCGATGACCAGCCCTTTCGCGCTTGACCTCAAGCCGTATCACATCGATCTCGCACGTCTCGATCCGTTTCAAACCGCCGGTGAAGTGGTGCAATTGGTTGGGCTGCTGATTGAGTCCGCAGGGCCCGCCACCGCGATCGGAGATTTCTGTTGTATTCGTACGCAGGAAGGACGCTCGATTCGCACGCAAGTGATTGGATTTCGAAACGGTCATGTGCTTTCGATGCCGCTGGAGGATACGGATGGTTTGTGTTTGGGCGACCCTATCTTTGCGCGTCCTAATGACGCAACCGTGAATGTTGGCCCACATCTCCTGGGCCGTGTGATCGATGGCTTCGGCTGCCCGATGGATGCCGGTCCGCGGTTTCCCTCGGGGGAAGCATATCGCCTGTATCAGCCTCCGCAGAACCCGATGGATCGAGAGCATATTACGCGACCGCTGGTCACCGGGATTCGAGCGATTGATGGTTTGCTGACCATCGGTGAGGGTCAACGAGTAGGGATCTTCGGCGGCTCCGGCGTGGGGAAGAGCACGTTGCTCGGCTCGATGGCACGCAACAGCAGCGCGGATGTCAGTGTGATCGCGCTGATTGGCGAACGCAACCGTGAGGTACGCGCTTTTCTCGAGCACGAACTCGGACCGGAAGGGCGCAAGAAGTCCGTGGTTATCGCCGCGACCTCTGACCGCCCTGCACCGCTCCGGGTGCGGGCCTGTTTTGTAGCGCTCGCGGTGGCCGCGTATTTTCGAGACCAGGGTGCGCGGGTGCTGCCGAGCCAAAAAGGCTACACGCCTTCCGTATTCAACATGCTGCCGAAAATCTGCGAACGCGCCGGCAACTTTGAACGCGGTTCCATCACCGGATTTTTCACCGTGCTGGTGGAAGGAGACGACTTTAATGAGCCGATCTGCGACGCCGTTCGTTCTATCCTGGACGGCCACATAACGCTCTCCCGCGACTTAGGAGCGGCGGGTCACTATCCGGCTATCCAGGTGCTGGATTCTGTCAGCCGCCTTCAATCGCAAATCGCTTTACCCGACCAAAAGCAAAGCGCACAGAAAGTACGCGAGGCACTTGCCGCTTATCGGCAAGCCGAAGATCTGATTCAGCTAGGCGCGTATGTATCCGGCAGCAACCCTCGTCTTGACGCCACTATTCGAGCACGTGACAACATGTTGCGCTACTTGAAACAAGACGGCTCGGTAGTGGCCCCAATTCAGGAGACGCTGACGGGCCTTTCCAGCTTGGCGATGCAACTCCCGTGAAGGCGTTTCGATTTTCCCTGCAGCGCGTGTTGCAGTGGCGGGCCATGCAGTGCCAGTTGGAAGACGCAGCGACGGCCCGTCTCACGGGACAACGTTCCGCAATCGCGAACTCAATTGCGAACATCGCGGCCCAACGGAC